>NZ_JAOPHO010000027.1:0-59621 GCF_033141925.1 Peribacillus sp. CSMR9 | reverse complement strand
CAGGCAAAAATTCAAAGGGAATCTCAAAAAGGGGTTCGGAATTTTTTAATTCCGAACCCCTTTTGTCTACAAACTGAAAGGACGATTCAATATAACTGAATCGTCCTTTTTTATAATCCAGACCGATAAGCTGATGGTGTACAAGCTTCAAGCAGTTTGAATTTGGCATTGAAATAGGTTTGATGTGAATAACCGGCTAATTGTGCGATTTCCTCCAATGATAAATCCGTTTCCTTTAATAAGCGTTTAGCTTCCCTAATTCGAACTTGATGCAGCGTATTGCGAAAAGACTCGCCGGATTCAGCCGCAAAACGACGGCTGAGTGTGCTTTTATTGACACGCAGAGTATCTGCACAGGTCGCTAGATTCCACTGGGCGTCCCAATAGTTGGACTCGATCAGCTCTCTTGCTTTTTCGCTAAGTGTACGAGCTCCTTCCTGTAATTGCCCATGATCCTGCAGAAGTAAATGGGTGGTGAACGCATGCAGCTCTTTTACTATTTGATGAATGACTGGTTTATGGACGATTTGCTGAAATACGTCATAGTATATTGCTTCTAGTGAAGCATTTTGCAAATTATATGATTTCATATGCCTACGGATCTGCGCAAGTACGCTTGTAAGGCGAATACGAACGATTTCCGGGTCAGGGTATGGTTGTTGAAAAGTAAGGAATTCACGTTCGATCCAGTTCCTGATGGCTTTTGCATCCCGTCTTTCGAGCATTTCTATCCAAAGTCTTTGTTCAAGGGGAGTGAGGAATGGATCCATCTCCTGAGGCGAAGTTTGTTGACTTTCGGCTAAAATGATATCATATCCATCGAAAAAGATTTGTCTTGTAAATTCACGTGTTTGCTGGTACATCCTTTTTAAAGATTCATCAGGATTTGCCGCTTTTATTATGATAGCAAGAGGCTCATCCATTCTTTCTTTCCAGTGGGCCAGGAACGCTTGGTATTCTTCCTTATATACATCAGTTTCCTTTGTTTCCTGGACGCATAAAATAAAATCCGATAAAGCGAAGATTTGATTCTTACCAGTAAAAGAATATCGTTGCAGTTTATCATAAACTAAAGGAAGGGTCTTGTTATCAGGTGTCAAAAATGCCACCATGGTTATTCGTCTTTCATGCCTCCGGTCTGTCAAGAAAAAATCAGGATAACCAATATCAAGTGTTTTCTCATCATGCATGGCGTTTGTCGAGAAAAGACCTTGATCATTTCTCAATTGAAAACGCAATTGTTGGATATGCTTTACCAAATCCGCTGAAGAAAAAGGACGGAATAGGACATCTTCCGCACGAAAACGCAAGGCCCGATAAGCTGTTTGAAAGATTCGCTCAGATGAAATGCCTAACCATCGAATTCCCCTCCGCTTTAACGAAACACCCATCGCCTCACTTTCATCCGTCCAAATATCCATATCCAAAATAACGAATTCCGGTTGCTGATTACGAATGCCCTTTTCAAATTCTTCAATCGTTTTCCATAAGATAAGTCTAACTCCCGTTAGGTGCGACTCGACTATCCAACGAATTCCTTGAGCCTCAATCTCATCTTTTGCCACCAAATGAATTTCCACAACATCCCCCCATTTCCACCTCATATTCCTTTCATCTAATAAATATGAAGTCAGCCTTTGAAAGAAAAGGAATCCCTGGCCTTTACAAAGTAACTTGTATCTAATCTCCATTCTAATCCCGCCGAATACTTCAAACAAGTCATATTAAGCAGAACCTGCGATTAGGTTAATTTTGACATGCTCAAACGTTATTTTATATCCATGGAAGGTACCATATCTAACACGTTATTAGCGGTATAACTATATGAAAATATTAAAAAAACACCATAGAAACTTGTGGTTTCCAATGATGTTTCTTTTTTTAGTTTTCAGTTAGATCTGTTATAAATGATTAATATTGACTTCAACTTCTTTAATGGTGTTTTCTTCTGAAGCACTTGACAATTTTAATGATAATAGAGTGATGACTCCTATCACAAGTAATCCTGATAAAATAAACATACCTTGAGTAAAGGCAACAGTTCCAAGAATCATCGGTCCTACAAAACCGCCTAATGCTGCAAATGAATTGACTAGGGCTATGCCAACTGGTGCAGTGGACTCAGTGAAGAAAAATGTCATATAGGCAAAGAAACATCCACTGAAACCGTATAACCCGAATGATGTAATCGTTAACATCAGCACCATCATAAAGACACCATCTGAAAAGCCGCACCCGATAAATCCGGTAACTGCTATCAGGAGACAAACAAGCAAGTGTGGTTTATGTGCATTCGTCCGATCAGAATTCCAGCCAACAAATATAACCGCAGGTATACCGACTAACGAAGGAATCATCGCTAACCAGCCTATTTCTAAATTGGTTGTTGCATTTTCCGATAAAGATTTTATGATGGTTGGCATCCAGAATGACAATCCATAGATAGATGTGTACCCAGCGAAATAAAAAAGTGACAACTTCCAGATTTTCGAATCTTTCAGCATATCAAGCTTAGTGACTTTATTCATTTTCGAGCTTACTTTTCTTTCAGCACTCAACTCCCCTTCTAACCAAACGCTTTCTTCCTTAGATAACCATTTAGCGTTAGTGGGCCTATTAGTTAAATAGAAAACAACAACAACTCCAATAATAATGGCCGGAATGCCTTCAAGGATGAACATCCATCTCCACCCTGCCATACCGAACCAGGAAATATTGTCAAGAATCCATGTCGACACAGGTGCACCAATCAATCCGCCAATCGGTAAGGCTAAAAGCAGGGCCGCTGTTGCCCGTCCTCTTTCACGGGCCCTGAACCAATATGTTAAATACAAAATTATACCAGGGAAAAATCCAGCTTCGGCGACACCTAATAAAAAACGAAGAATGTATAAATGCATCGTTGTTTGCGCAAAACCTGTTAATATGACAACAAGTCCCCACGAAATCATTATACGGGCAATCCATATCCGAGCTCCCACTTTATGCATGATCATGTTGCTTGGAACTTCAAAGAAGAAATAGCCAATAAAGAAAATACCGGAAAGCAATCCAAAAACCTCAGCGGATAAGGCTAATTCTGCGTTCATTTGTAAAGCAGCATAGCCTAAATTGACCCTGTCCAAGTATGCAATGCTATAAAGGATCAAGATAAATGGAAGAATGCGTCTCATCGTTTTATTAATCGTTCTTTTCTCTATTTCACCACTGAAATGATTCATGATTATTTCCTCCCTTTTCAAGCTACCCTTTCCCAAAAAACATACGATTATAGCGGACCTTTCCTTGCTCCCCGACTCTCTGGTTCAATCCCGATACCACCAAATTCAATACCACCTCCCCTCCATTTACATTCATTGAACCCAACAATATTATTAAACGAGTCCATATCCACAGGATGAAATAACCCTTCGTTCATGAAAGTTACTGATTGGATAGAGATCTTTAGGAAACTTTAACCACCCTTTTCACCCATTTTTAGAAAAACCTCTTGATTTCATTGGATTAACATCCCCTCATACATGATCCGGAACGTTCGAAAGCGCTTTCATAATGTCCCAAATGAAATGAAGGAAGCGTTGTGATTATTCATAATTTACGATAGATTAAATAGACTATCCGCTCACTAACTAGATTGTAGTCTGATATTAAACTATATAGGAATATTCTGTCAATTATCCCTCGGATATTTTTCCATGATTGATCCAAGTAAGAAACAGCATAGGGGAGAAAAGACTCGTGAAGAAATTTTAAAAATATCCTTAAAGCTATTTAGCGAAAAAGGTTATGATAAAGTTACAGTTGACGAAATCGTGAAAAAAGCCGCACGTCAAAAGGGTCATTTTACCAACACTTTTCAGCAAAATCGGATATTTTTTTAGTAGGGTTCACAGAAGTCCATGAATACTATTGCGAAGTCTTCCATTCTTTCCCGGATGATACGGAAATTGATGTGTTTTTCTGGAAGAAGAAAATGAAAGTGATTTACTTGTCCGCATTAGATAAAACAGCTGACTGTTAAATGAATATTAATCCTAGCAATCTCACTGAACGGTGTGGTAACTCCATTATTCTATAAAGTTCATACATTTTTATTATTTCACTTGAGTGTCATACAGATTTAACGAGGAGTCGAAAGCTAGTTATATGAAACGATTTTTCTTTATCATCCTATATGCAATATTATTTGGTTTTTCCCTGCAGGCCTTCCATTTCAAGCTTGACCACCCTATTGCAGAAGATATCAGCCGGCTGATGCCAGTTAAAATGAAAGCGATAAATGCAGAAGATAGTGAAGAAGCAATCAAAAAGGTCGTTTTGGAAGCTGCAAAAAATGATGATCCCATTTCCATTGCCGGTATGCAGCATAGCCAAGGGGGACAGACACTAAATCCAAAAGGCATCCTGCTTGATATGAAGCAATATGATAAGATCCTTGATTTGGATGTAAAAGAAAAACGCATCACGGTAGAAAGCGGAGCAACCTGGGCTGATCTACAGAGATATATCAACCCATATGGACTTGCACTGAAGGTCAGTCAATCCCAAAACATTTTTACCATAGGAGGTTCTTTGAGCGTTAATGTCCATGGCCGCGATATCCGTCATCATGCCTTGATAGAAACCGTGGAATCTTTTAGATTGCTTAACGCGAAAGGACAAATCCTGACGGTGAGCCGCGAAGAAAATCCTGAGCTCTTCTCTTCGGTTATTGGCGGATACGGTTTATTTGGAGTGATACTTGATGTGACACTCCACCTTACCGATGACGAACTTTATAAAATTAAAACTAAATCACTCCATTATGATGAATATACATCGTATTTTAAAAGAGATGTTCTTCAAAACGATGATGTCAAAATGCATCTGGCAAGAATATCTGTTGCTCCTGGCTCCTATTTGGACGAAATGTATGTAACGGATTATTATAGGGCAAATGACCAAGCACAGCTATCAAACTACAATACTCTCAAACGGGAAACGATCGTTGCCGTGCCTAAATTCTTTCTTGGTCTATCGCGTTATAATGACTGGGGTAAAAAAAGGTTTTGGGAAACTCAGGAGACTTACACGGCCAATATTGATGGTAACTTGGTTTCCAGGAACAATGTGATGCGGTCGGATTCTGCCTTTATGGATTACAGCAATCCCTCCAAAACTGAAGTGCTGCAAGAATACTTCGTTCCGATTGATCAATTTGCTGATTATATCGATGATCTAAGAAAAACTTTATTCGATGAAAAAGATTTTAATTTATTAAATATTACAATTCGTTATGTGGAACATAATGATGAATCACTCATGTCCTATGCCAAAGATGATATGTTCGCTCTTGTAATGCTCATCAATCAAGGGACAGATAACGAAAGTAAGGAAAATACGGGAAGGGTCATCCGCGACATGATCAATGTGACGCTTGACCAAAATGGCAGCTACTATTTGCCCTATTACGGGTATCCAACCAAGACACAATTATTTGAAGCCTATCCGCGTACTAAGGAATTCTTTCAATTAAAAAAGAAATATGATCCTGATAACCGCTTCATGAATCTTTTCTATGAGGAGTACCATCCATGAATTATAAACGTTTCGTTTTTTACCAAGGCACTGTTGGAATGGCTGCCAGCATGATCTTCCCTTTTTATATTTTGCTAATCAAAAATGTAGGTACCAGCTATTCGCAATTCGGATGGGCATATGGCATATTCTCACTGACTGCAGCACTTAGTTACCCTTTAATCGGAAAATTAACGGATAAAGCCGGTGACAAAGCATTTCTCCTTATCTATTCATGGGGGATGGCACTTATCCTTCTTGCCTTTCCTCTCGCATATGAAATTTGGCATGTCTATCTCCTGCAGATTATTATGGGGGTTCTTGGGGCTGTTCAAAAAAATACTGAAAAAACGGTACTTGCAAGGTATGTTAGGAAAACAACTGCGGGTAAGGAAATTGGAAACTACCATGTTTGGACATCCATTGGTGCTGCAGCTGCCGTGATTGCAACCGGATATTTAGTCGACTTTTTAACGATTGGAAGCATCTTTTATCTTGCATCCTTAATGTTTGCCTGGAGTGGATTTATTATAATGAAGATGGAGAAAAAAGCTTCACTATCTAATGAAGAATAAATAAAAACATAAGGATTTATTGCTGGTTAGCGATAATAACTTTTTAGTAAAAGAAGCATCTGCTTAAACCTCAGCAGATGTCTCTTCCACAAAATTGAAGTAACTTAATAGCGTCTATACAGAATCTAGTTTTCATAAAAAGGCTTTTAGTTCTGATGCTGTCTCTATCAATCATTCCATTTTACAAAGATAAATTAAACCTGCTTCCCTTTAATCACTTTCGCATCGCCATTTTTACGAATTCTAAAAGTACTGCGTTTATTTGTACAAAGCTAACGGACCAGAGCATATATAATAAAATACTACTTTCTTATCAACTTTTTCATTAATTTTTTGTCTAAAAAAACTAATGACATCATAATTATACCCATTCCAATCAACTGATTAATAGACAACGCTTCATGTAAAAAGTAAAAGCCTAAAATCATTCCGATGACAGGCACTATATAATTACTAAATGAAGTAAATAAAGCGCCTTCTTGCCGAATCAGCCTATTAAATAATGCATAAACAACACCCGCATGGAATATGCCTAAAATCGCTAAGTAGATGGATTGAGATCGTTCTATATCCAATTTGAAAGATTGCTCAAACAAAAGGGACATGGGGATTAGAAATGCACTGGCAATCAGTAAAACATTTCTCATATGAATAACGGAAGACCCCTCGTTTAATTTCTCCATGATAATCAATGATAATCCAAAACTCATGGCAGCCAATATCAATAGGATACTACCCTGAATACTGTTAAAAAAGTCTTGGAATCCTTGTGTTGGCCAGGATAGGAAAGCAATACCTGCAAATCCGAATAGGATACTTGTAATCTCCCCCCTTGTGCTTTTTCTTTTGAAAAATGCTATTAAAAAGAGGATGGTAAAGACAGGAACCATTCCAATCAGCATCGCTGCGATACTGCTAGGCACCGTTTTCTGCCCCTGTGCAATAAACGCGAATGGCAGTACAACTTCGAAAACCGCAATGATTATATACCATTTATAATAACTCCTATTTACTCTGCGCTCTTCTTTTGATAAAAAAAACCCAATGAAGAGTAAACAGATACCACCGATACATGCTTTGAAGGCTGACAAAGTAATAACCCCAACATCATCTATAACTAATGCAATAAAGAAGAATTGAGATCCCCATATACCACTAATCAAGAGTAACAACACATATTTATTCATTCACTTTACCCCCCTTTTCATCAATGGCTCGGCAATAGCCTTACTAATATGCTTTGACCGATTTCCACCAAAATAGTTCGTGCCGATTACACCAACAAGAATAATCATTGCACCTACAACGTGATAATAGTGAATGGTTTCATGTAAGAAAATTACCCCAGCTATGATCGTAATCAATGTCGCTAAATTACTAAAAACGCTCATTTTAGAGGCAGGTAATATAGATAATGCATAGTTTGATAAAAAACCAGTAAGCAGTGACGATAATGCACCAAGATATACGATTGAAATAAGAAATGAACTACTTGTTAAGGGTAAAAAAAAGCTACTAATTGATTGATTAATTATATGGTTGATGATGGCCATACTATTAAAAGCAACAAAACCAAAGAACGTCATCACATAAGTTAATGTAAATAGTGAATATTGCTTTGTTAATGTCCTTGCTACCACATTATAGAGAGCGGCAGCAATCGAGGATAATAAGATCAGGATCGTTCCTTCCAAACTATGAGCCTCAAGTTGCAAGTCGTTCATGACAAAGATAAAGATGACCCCCATCACTGAAAAATAAAGGAAAAATTTTTGACTTTTACCCGCATATTCTTTCAAAAATAATGAAGCTGATAATAACGTGAAAATTGGTATAGTCGCTTGGATAATACCCGCCTCTGAAGATGAGGTATATACGAGACCAAACACTTGAAAGGTAAAGAATGAAATTGGATAAAGGAGCACCAACGGAAGAATTTTCAAAGTATCCTTTGCACTCATTTTCACTGATGTCCTCCGATACAGCTTATAAATTATCGCGGTCAAAAAAGCCATCGTAAATCGATGCGCCAATATATCTAGCGGACTCGCTTCCATTAATGATATTTTTGTGAAAATAAATGAAAATCCAATAATAAAAGCATATAGTATCGCCGCAAAATAGGCTTTTTTTTGTTCTGGCATATTGAGTAAATCCTCCTTTTTAACACCCGGCCGGTTGTTAATATCGTATTAAAAGCTTCACTACGATACAATACAAATAAGAAGCATCTGTAACGGTACAGTTTTTAGGAGGAATTCATGTTAAAATACGAAGCTTTGTTTAATGAATTTGAATCTCTGATCCAAAATGGACAGCTCAAAGCGGGCTTTAAACTCCCATCGATTCGTCGATTAAGCGAACAACATCAATGTAGTAAAAGTACAGTCTTGAAAGCCCTGCAAGAATTGGAAAAGAGGCATTTAATCTACGCGGTTCCTAAAAGTGGATATTATGTCGTTCAAAAAGAATTTGATGGTAAAAGTGAACCAACAGCGGAAATCGATTTTGTTACCTCCGCTCCCTCTTGGCATCAATTTCCGTATCATGACTTTCAACATTGTATCAACAAAGCCATCGATACCTATCAGCAAGAATTGTTTATCTATGGCACCCCAAAAGGACTACCCTCTTTAATTAAAGTGATACAAAAACAATTAGAGCAGTATCAGGTTTTCGCAAAAGAAGAACAGATTTTCATTACTTCTGGCGTGCAACAAGCCCTTTCCTTATTAACGTTCATCCCATTTCCTAATGAACGTACCCATATACTTGTTGAACAGCCTAGTTATCATCTGTTTGTGGAGCAATTGAAAGCGTACAAGATTTCCGTGCTAGGAATCCAACGAACAGCAGCAGGTATTGATTTTGGGGAATTAGAGCGGATTTTTAGCAGTCAGAAAATTAAATTCTTTTATACGATGCCCCGTTTCCATAATCCGTTAGGGACTTCTTACTCTAAAAAGGACAGAGAAGAGATACTAAAACTTGCTGTAAAGTATGGTGTCTATATTGTAGAAGATGATTATTTAGCAGATTTCGAAGAGAATATGAAGGTAGACCCCATTTTTTCCGGGGATACTCATCACATGGTCATTTATTTAAAAAGCTTCTCTAAAATAATGTTTCCAGGATTGCGCATAGGTGTTGCCGTATTGCCTAAACCATTAGCGGTCAGCTTTCAACTATATAAAAGAACAGCGGATATTGATAGTTCAATGATTTCACAAGCAGCATTGGAAATCTATATAAATAGCGGTATGTTTGAACGCCATAGAAACAAAGTACGTCTGTCCTATCTAGGGCGTGCAAAATTGCTATATGATGCTCTAGAAAAGCACTCTGCTCAAGGCTTTTATCGCCCATCATCCATATGTATGAACGCTCATATCGTACTGCCTCATCGTTTAAATAGTGCTTACCTCATCAAAAACTTACAAAATCAACAAGTACTGGTAGAGACGATAGGTCAAAATTATATAGATGGTTTTCACCAGGAAAAAATAGTAAAGATAAACGTGTCCAATACAAATATACAAAAACTTGACCAAGGAATAGCTCTCATTTTTAAAGAATTGAATAACAAGCAAAATTATTACTTATAGAACTTTTACAAATGTATAGTCACTTTATAGCAAAAAATAGTGGAAATTTATTTTTTGCTATTGTAATAATGAAAACATGGGCAAATGAGCACAAACAAAAGAGAGCCAATCAGAATTGGCTCTCAACAATGTTTATCTTATCAGTCCACTTTATTTATAAAATTTTATACGATCCTCAAGTGGTTTGAACTCTTTATCACCCGGTTGAGCTGTTGGATTTCCAAATGGCATTTGCGCAATCAATTTCCAGTTACTTGGAACATCCCATTCTTTTTTCACTTCCTCATCAATTAGAGGATTATAATGCTGTAAAGTTGCTCCCAATCCTTCTGCTTCGAGTGCAGTCCAAACAACTAATTGATGCATGCCTGATGTTTGTTGTGACCAGATTGGGAAGTTATCGGCATAGGTTGCAAATTGTTCTTGAAGTGATTTCACCACAGATTCATCTTCAAAGAATAATACTGACCCATATCCCGCTTTAAAGGAATCCATTTTTTGTTGAGTACCAGAGAAATCTCTATCTCCAACAGCTTTCCTTAAAGCTTGCGTCGTAATATCCCATAATTTATCATGTGCCGAGCCTGTCAAAACAACAAGGCGGGAGGATTGGGAATTAAAAGCCGATGGTGTGTGTTTTACCGCAAATTCAACTATTTCTTTAATTTTCTCATCCGATACTTGGACTTCTTTATTGATTCCATAATATGATCGTCTCTCTTTAATCGCGGTGTAAAAATCTTTTGTCATGATTCATTCCTCCAGAGCATTTTTTCTATTTCAAATGATTATTCCATTTTTTATTTCTACCTATTTTAGTATGGGCATAAACCAATATATAATTCGCAAAAGGCTATCATTTATTCTTTAATGAATTCCTTGGTGCTTCTTACTGTATCAATGGGACGGACCAACTTTTCGATTTGATCCCTTTTCGGTTCTAAGAACGGTGGTAAAGATAACTTTTCCCCAAGCGTTTCATATGGCTCATCCCCCATAAATCCAGGACCATCAGTGGCAAACTCGAATAAAATTTGCGGCGCCACTCGCACGTAAAGCGACTCAAAAAAGTGACGATCAACATAACCGGAAGTATGAAATTGGAAGCTTTCCATTCTTTTGATCCATTCTTCAAGAACGGAACGGTCTTCTACACGGAAGGCTGTATGGTGAACAGTCCCAAAACCCTGCCGTGCCTGAGGAAGGATCGAATTATGTTCGACAATTACTTGTGCACCATTCCCACCTTCCCCTACTTCGAATAAATGAAATGATCCTTCAGTGTCTATTTCTTTGAATAATAGGACTTTTTCCATCATTTCTTTAAAGTATTCGAAGTTGGCGATGCGAATGAAAATTGGTCCTAATCCTGTAATTGCATACTCCAGGGGAATCGGTCCTTTTTGCCAAGGGATTCCAGCTGCAATCCCTTCATTGTTTTCATCTGAGATCAATTGATATTGCTGATCATCAAAATCAACAAAAGAAATGATCTTTTTACCAAATTGTTCTTGGATTCCTGTATTCCCCACTTCTAATCGATCGAAGCGCTTAACCCAATAATCTAATGCTGCATCATTCGGTACACGGAAGGATGTTTTTGAAATCTCATTAGTCCCATGCACTCCTTTTGGAATACCAGGAAAGTCGAAGAAAGTCATGTCAGTACCTGGACCGCCTACATCGTCAGCAAAAAACAGGTGATACGTTTGGATATCATCTTGGTTAACTGTTTTCTTGACTAAACGCATGCCTAATATATTTGTGAAAAATTCATAATTCTTTTCTGCACTGCTTGTTATGGCCGTTACGTGGTGTATTCCTTTTAATCCGTTCATATTTTATTCCTCCCATTAAAACAATTCAACTTTTGGATGTTCAGCTTCTTTCTTAATTCCCTACATTTTTCCTTCAATAAGAGTGGCCTATTCATTAAAGGAGGTTTATTATCTCGAATTAATATATCTTTATTTAAAGATAATTTATCATGAATAACATTTGTTGTCAACAACATTACCTCAAATTAATATATCTCAACTTCAAAATAATTTAAGGCAAAAAAAAACGCCCTTGTCCATTTTCATTTCTATAATTTCCCCTAAAGCAAATACCATTTTTGAATATAGGTTACTGCTATAGCTATAAGTCGCGGCAAAGACGATCCATCACTTCTTTGGCAAAATTGAATCAGAATTAAATGTGTTTTAATACGAAAGCCCCCAGGAAAAAACAAATCCTTTACGTGAGGGCTATTTCGTTTTGTTTTTTTATTTTACTTGACGCAATTCCCCTTGTTTTTCGGATGAAGAATTTGTACCATCATTTACTTTTGACTTCTTAGAAGAAAGATAAACTCCTGCGAAAATAATAAGCAGGCCAATAATTACATTAGGATTAATCGCTTCTCCCAGCAGGACATAGCCCCAAACCATAGCGGTTGCAGGAATAAGATATGTGACCGTTGCGGCTAACTCTGGGCTGCCATTTTTATTGATGTAGAAATAGATCAGCTGTCCTAGCCCAGAGCCAAAGCACCCAAGTCCGACTATGGATAAAACCGTTAGCGGTTCCAACAACATCACTGGCTTAATCGGCTCTGTTATCAGCATCCCGATCAAACCGATAACGGCACCCGTGAGCAGCGTAAACGTCGTAATGACCAATATGCTGGTATTGGAAAGAAATCTTTTCGTAAATTGGCCGGCAAAACCATAACAGGTGGACGCTAGCAGCATTGTCCCAATCCCAATGAATTCCTTGCCGAAAAGCTGACCGACTTGAAAATCCATCAATACTAGAATTCCGAAAAAACCGATAAGAATGCCCACCCATTGTCGGGCGGTTAAAACATATGAAAAAATGATAAATCCGATGATCCCCGTCCAGATCGGAGTGGTTGCATTAAGAATCGATGCCGTGCTGCTGTTAATCTCTGTTTCACTTAAAGCTATTAATCCCCATGCTAATCCACAATTGAAGATTCCGACAACGACCAGTGCTTTCCACGGCAATTTCCAATTGATATTCCTGCGCTTCAACCATAAAATGGGAAGCAGCATAACAGCACCTGCCAAACAGCGGAGAAAAACAATTCCCCAAATGCCCGCTGGCGGGAGCAGCCACTTCATAAAAACAAACGATAAACCCCATATCAAACTAAGGCCGATTAAAGCCCCGTATAATCGAAGCATGATGTTCCCCCTTCCTACTTTCTTATTATGACAAACATTGTTATGGATTTCATATAAAATATAAGATGAACTTGAAATTTATTTTCTGCCAAAATCGGTATAGAGCAGGATAAAAATGCCACAGATTTCGAATCAAATAAATGTTTTTTCATATCATAAAAAACTAAAGAAGCTGGAGCTCATTAAAGAAGGCAAGCCAGTCTATAGGCTTGCCTTTATCTGAAAAATAAAGTAAAAAAACTTAACATGTTATTTCGTTTCTTCTTCCTACCGCCCGTTTAAATTCTGTGCTAAGTTTTGAGGTAATACTTTACATGTTCACCCATCACTGTGCCGGTACAACATTTAAAAATTCACAATATTCATTGCTAATATATCGAATTTATCGACAATTACAATTCCATAATATGTACTTTCAAATACCATATCTAATAGTTTATTATTGGAGAATTGTCCATTAAGTCTCCTTTACCCAGAATCATTTACCATATAATGCCGCGCTTTTGTTCAATACATCCTTACAAAATGAAAATTTTTCAAAAAATTACTGCGAAATAAAGTGTTTTTAAAAAAATCGGGCGAGATATTATATGCCCTCTCTAGCGTAATCAAATAGATTATTTTTTCACGCTTCTATGGTTTTTATTTATCGCAAAAAAAGTCTGGCAAACTTTTTTATAGTTGCTAGACTTACGTTCATTTTTAAGATTCACCCCCGATATAAACGATATAAACGGCAGATTTTGATGATTACTGATCTGTATTATATGAACTATAAATGGATGGTATTGAAAGTAATAATAATTTATGAAATAGTCACTTGTTCGAACATTACTCTTCAGGTGCTTGGTCTATACTCGCTGTAGCCTCGTCTCCAATAAATACAAGGTAAAAGTTTATTATTTGCCCGACTTGCTGCAACGTATAAGATCCGAGAAAATTCTAAGGTCGTTTGACGATAGACTCAACTTGAAGGGTGGTATTCTGTGGATGATTGATTATCCCCATTGGCTGAATGGAACAGAAAGCACCTGTTTTATTGATTGTTAATGTACCCTTCTCCCATATCTTCAGGTTTCACCTTACCTGTTCGGACTTTTTGGGCAAGTTCACGGACATCCTTGGCAATTTCCTTAATTGATTTTTCATCGGAATGATTAATAACGGAAATACAAGGTTCGTTCCTCCGTGCCCATCATTTAATAGGCTGCCAGGTCCCGCAGTGCCTTTTCGACTTTTTCAGGATTCACCATGAAGGATTTCTCCAATGCTGGGGAATATGGCATCGCTGGAACATCCGGGCCTGCCAGTCTCATGATTGGAGCATCCAGATCGAAGAGGCAGTTTTCTGCAATAATTGCCGATACTTCACCAATGATGCTCCCCTCCTTATTATCTTCAGTAATCAATAGGACCTTTCCTGTTTTCGATGCAGCTTCAATAATGGCTTCTTGATCCAATGGATAAACGGTTCGCAGATCAAGTATATGAACGGATATGCCATCACTGGCAAGTCTTTCAGCTGCCTGAAGCGCAAAATGAACACAAAGGCCGTAAGTAATCACGGTAACGTCCTCGCCCTCACGTTTTACATCCGCTTTACCAATGGGTAAAACATAATCATCAGTCGGCACTTCTTCTTTAATAAGGCGATAGGCACGTTTATGTTCAAAGAAAAGGACTGGGTCCTCATCCCGAATTGCCGCTTTCAATAACCCTTTCACATCATAGGGCGTAGATGGCATGACAATTTTAAGTCCTGGCTGATTGGCAAAAATGGCTTCAACAGATTGTGAATGGTATAACGCGCCATGTACTCCCCCGCCGTATGGAGCCCTGATGACGATAGGGCATTGCCAGTCATTATTGGAGCGATAACGAATTTTTGCAGCTTCTGAAATGATTTGGTTGATTGCAGGCATGATAAAATCAGCAAATTGCATTTCTGCAATCGGCCTCATCCCATACATGGCCGCGCCAATGCCCACTCCTGCGATTGCTGATTCAGCAAGCGGGGTATCAATGACCCGCTGTTCCCCGAATTGTTCGTATAAACCAGATGTCGCTTTAAAAACGCCGCCTTTTTTCCCTACGTCCTCCCCTAAGACAAATACACGGGAATCACGTTCCATTTCTTCTCGCATAGCCATTATAACGGCATCTATATAAGATATCACTGCCATCTTCTTTCCTCCTTACTTATCTGCATAAACGTATTTTGAAAGCGTGTCTTCATTTGCAAATGGAGCATTTTCCGCATAATCCGTCGCTTCGTTCACAACTTCCATTATTTCCTCGTTCATTTGTTTCTCTAGTTGATCATCCATGATCCCTACAGCTTTTAAATAGGCCCCGAATGTAATGATTGAATCTATTTTTTTTGCCTCCGATACTTCTTCAGGCGACCTGTATTGACTATCATCATCGTCGCTTGAATGGGGTGTCAACCTGTATGAAACCGTTTCAATCAAGCTTGGTCCTTCACCACGCCTTCCCCTCTCAGCCGCTTCTTTCACCACCCGGTATACTTCGATCGGATCATTTCCATCAACCGTCACCCCTGGCATGCCATAACCAATGGCTCGGTCCGACACTTTGCTGCAAGCCAATTGTTTTTCGATAGGGACGGAAATGGCATATTGATTATTCTCGCACATCAAGATAACCGGAAGTTTATGTACACCTGCAAAATTCGCTCCTTCATGGAAATCACCTTGGTTTGATGACCCTTCACCAAATGTAACGAATGAAACGATATCTTTTCCTTCCATTTTTGCAGCGAGTGCAATCCCCACTGCATGCGGCACTTGAGTAGTAACTGGCGAAGATCCCGTTACGATGCGATTCTTTTTTTGCCCAAAATGCCCAGGCATTTGCCTTCCGCCTGAATTCGGATCTTCCGCTTTTGCAAAACTGGATAACATTAAATCTCTGGCGGTCATCCCAAATGCAAGCACTACCCCAAGATCCCGGTAATAGGGAAGGATATAATCCTTTTCACGATTTAAAGCAAACGCAGCACCCACTTGAGCTGCTTCTTGTCCTTGACAAGAAACGACGAATGGAATTTTTCCAGATCTGTTCAACAGCCACATCCGTTCATCTATACGTCTTGCCAACAACATCACTTTATACATCTCTAGCACATTTTCATCACTCAGACCTGCTTGCAGATGACGGTTTTCAACCATATGTCATCATCCCTCCTAATAATCAGAACATTTTACTTTAAAACCCAAATGCTGGTCCTCATACTGGCACCCTTTTCAAACGGGAGTGCTGTATCACGAAACACTATTGTTTCTCTTTAGCTATCTCTTTGTCTCGCAAACTAAATTCGCTTATGTTTTCTCGAAGGAAGAAAAATCTCCATTATGTAAACATGCTTTCTATTTAACACCCATACATTCTCATTTACGTTATCATCTAGTATTATTACCTGGTACTAATCCAATTCAATATTATCCTAACACTTTTTATCACATATTTTCAACTAATTTCACTTTGTAAAACAGATCAATTTTCTTGTCTAGTGAATTAAGAACATGAAAAAATGTGTTGTTTGAATTTCCTAAACGACTTTGCCTGAAGTACAAAGCCTATTTATGTACGAACCAAAGTCAAGAAAAACACCGGAATGATGAAAGCGTTTTTTTTGTTGACTAAGTTGAAAAATAGATGTAAATTAAAATAATTCATAAAAATAAATGTTCAGTTTGGAACAGTTTAATAAAGAAAGAATGGTGATGTTGAGTGAAGAATGAAAAACAAATAATTCGATCAGTACAACTATTGCGTTCATTTTGGAACGTGCAGAAAAATATCATGCGATTCGTTCAAAAGACAGCGGCAGAAAATGATTTAACAGTTCCGCAATACTCCATTTTGATGACCATTTCCCCTCATAAGGAGACCACTCAAAAAATAGTTGGGGAGAAAACGTTTCTTCCAAAAAGCACACTGAGTCAAGCGGTCGATGGCCTTGTTCGGGCAGGCATGCTCCAACGAGAGCATGTGGAGGGCAACCGGCGTGAGATTCAGTTGTCAATCACCGAAAAGGGGAAAAATACATTAAAAATGATTCATTTTCAAGAAAGCAGTATCCACCAAATATTTCAATCGGCGATTGAATTGCTTTCTGAAGAACAGTTTGAAGAGTTGCTTGAAACGCATCTTCAAATTACAAACTTTTTAGAAGCTCAAGCAACAGAAAAAGGAGAGTGTACAAAATGATAAAAATACTGAAAAATTTATCCGTTTATAAGTGGATTATTTCAGCAGTTATCGGTCTGGTTTTTATTCAATCGATGTCGGACCTCTTTTTACCTACACTCATGGCGGATATTATTGATAAAGGCGTCGTTCGAGGTGACACTCCTTACATTTGGAAAATCGGTGGTTTGATGCTGTTGGTTTCAGCACTTGGCGCTTGTGCTTCCATAATCGCAAGCTACTATTCGTCCAAAGCAGCAATGGGAATGGGACGGGATCTCCGGCTGAGAGTCTTTAATCATGTAGAAAAATTTTCGTTACAAGAATTTGACGAAGTCGGTACCGCGTCATTGATTACACGGACGACCAATGATATAACACAAGTCCAGCAAGTGGTTATCATGATGCTACGTATGGTAATCAGTGCACCCATCATGTTAGTCGGTGGAGTGATCATGGCAGTATCCATGGATGCAAAATTATCCCTTGTCATTGTCGTCACTATGCCTTTTTTGATTGGTTCCATCCTGCTTATTCTATCCAAAGGTGTACCTCTTTTTCAAAAGGTGCAAAAACGATTAGACCGGTTAAACCTTGTATTAAGAGAAAATTTAACTGGAATTCGTGTCATTCGTGCCTTCAATCGTGAAACACAAGAAAAAGAACGTCTTAAGAAAGCAAATAAAGAATTGACAGATGTCTCGATCAAAGTCAATAAAATCATGGCGTTCATGATGCCTGTAATGATGCTTGTCATGAACTTGACGGTTGTTGGTATCATTTGGTTCGGAGGAGTTCGTATTGATAACGGCGGCATGCAGATCGGGGACTTAATGGCCTTTATCCAATATGTAATGCAAATTATGTTCGCCCTTGTAATGGCATCCATGATGTTCGTTATGGTTCCACGCGCGGCCGTATCCGCAACGAGGATAAACGAGGTCCTTGACATGAAACCTTCATTCTTAGATGAAGGGACAGAAAAGGCAGATCGTGAACACGGTACACTTGAATTTGAACATGTGACCTTCAGTTACCCAGGGGCAGAAGAGCCTGCATTATCGGATATCAGTTTTTCTGCAAGACCTGGTGAAATCACCGCAATAATCGGTGGAACTGGTTCAGGGAAAACGACGCTCGTCAATTTGATCCCTCGCTTCTATGATACTTTAAGTGGGACAATTCGCGTCAATGGTGTTGATATTCGTAATTCATCACAAGATGAAGTTCGGTCAAAAATTGGCTTTGTACCACAAAAGGCTGTCCTCTTTACAGGTACCATTGCTGAAAACATTCGCTTTGGAAAACAAACCGCCACACAAGATGAAATTGAGCATGCTGCCCGTATCGCGCAAGCTGAAGATTTTATCAGTAACATGAAAGACGGCTATCATGCAGAAATAGAACAAGGAGGCTCAAACCTATCAGGAGGGCAAAAGCAACGGCTTTCGATTGCACGGGCACTCATTAGGAAACCTGATATTTATATATTTGATGATAGTTTTTCTGCACTAGACTTCAAGACAGATGCCAACCTTCGTGCAGCCTTGAAAGATGAAACGAAAAATGCGACGGTACTACTCGTTGCACAGCGGGTCAGTACGGTCGTTGACGCTGACCGAATCATTGTATTGGACGAAGGACACATTGCGGGTATGGGAACACACCAAGAATTGCTAAGTACAAACGACATATACCGTGAAATCGCCTTATCACAGCTCTCAGAGGAGGAAATTGCATGAGTAATCAAAAAAAACCTCAAAGCGGCGGTCAGATGGGGCATGGTCCTGGTGGCGGTAACATGATGATGATGGGTCAAAAAGCAAAAGATTTTAAAGGAACACTAAGACGTCTCTTGGCCTATTTAAAACCGCGGCGCAACAAATTGATTGCCGTGTTCTTCGCTGCAATCATGAGTACGATTTTCATGATTGTCGGACCAAAAATCATGGGAACGGCGATTACGGAATTATTCGAAGGGGCTTACGGGAAATTTCAAGGAATACCTGGAGCAGCTATTAATTTTGATAAAATTGGCCAGATTCTTCTACTACTTGCTGGACTGTATGTCTTAAGCAGCCTTTTCAACTATGTACAACAATACATTATGTCCAGTGTTGCACAAGAAACGGTATATGATCTACGGGAAGATGTTAATAAAAAGCTCGAGAAACTTCCTCTCAAATATTTTGAAGGACGTCCTAACGGGGAAACACTTAGCCGAATGACAAATGATATTGATACAATCGGGAGCACCCTTCAACAAAGCTTAACGCAGTTCATCACATCAATCGTCACGATTTTGGGGATTATCATCATGATGCTTTCCATTAGCCCGTTATTGACATTAATCTCGATAGTCAGCTTACCTTTGTCAATATTTGCAATCCGGCCTATTTTAAAAAGATCCCAAAAACATTTTGCCGATCAACAGCGTACACTTGGGCAATTAAATGGGCACATTGAAGAGATGTACACTGGCCATCAAGTCGTTAAAGCATTCGGACATGAAAAAAAGGCAAGTGCCCAGTTTACTAAGGTTAATGAAGAATTGTATAAAGCGGGAAGAAAGGCACAGTTTATATCTGGAATCATCATGCCCATGATGTTTTTTATCGGAAATTTGAGCTATGTCCTCATCAGCGTTGTCGGCGGAATATTGGTAACGCAACGTTCGATCTCAATTGGTGATATTCAAGCATTCATCACATATTCAAAGCAGTTCACCCAGCCGATCACACAAACAGCCAACATCGCAAACATTATTCAGTCAACGGTTGCAGCAGCTGAGCGTGTCTTTGAGCTACTTGATGAAGAAGAGGAAATGAAAGAAAAAACCACAGCTAAAATAAGGAGAGCAAATGGTGCTGTCACTTTTGAACATGTCGACTTTGGATATGGGGAAGAAATGTTAATTAAAGATATGAACATCGATGTTTCGTCTGGACAGACGGTCGCAATTGTTGGACCGACTGGTGCTGGAAAAACGACTATGATAAATCTCTTGATGAGATTTTATGAACTAAATGGCGGAAAGATTAAAATTGATGGTCTGGATACACGGAATATGTCCAGGAATGATCTTCGTAAGAACTTTGGGATGGTGCTTCAAGATACCTGGCTCTTTAATGGCACGATTAAGGATAATATTGCATATGGAAAAAATGGAGCAACAGATGAAGAAATTTTTACAGCTGCTCGGACGGCACATGCCGACCATTTCATTCGGACACTGCCAGATGGTTATGAGACAGTTTTGAACGAAGAAGCTTCGAACATCTCACAAGGACAAAAGCAGCTTTTGACAATCGCACGAGCTGTTCTTGCAGATCCACCAATCATGATATTGGATGAAGCTACGTCGAGTGTGGACACTCGGACCGAAGTCTTTATCCAAAAGGCGATGAACAGACTGATGGAAGGACGGACTAGCTTTGTCATTGCCCATCGTCTCTCAACGATTAAGGATGCAGATTTAATTCTCGTTATGGATCAAGGAAAAGTGATTGAGCAAGGAACGCATTCGGAACTATTAGAAGTAAATGGTTTCTACGCAGAACTTTACAATAGTCAGTTTACTGAAAATGTAGCTGGTTAATAAGAAAGAGGCTCGATTTCCATTCGGAATCGAGCCTCTCTTTATAATATTCTTACCCACAACCACTCCATGCTTACACCGATTAGTCACCCATAAATAAGCGAAAACTTATAAGCTGTATCAATATCCCCTTTTATTTCCCTTTTTCATAAATTCCCAATCTACCTTAATATTTTTTCTGACCCTTTGAAGAAGATGAAACACCGCTTCCGTTTCTTCCAAAGAAAATCCAGATAATGCAACCTTGTCGGTATACTCCCCTTCTTTCTGTAAAAAGGGATAGACCTTTTCACCTTTATCAGTAGGATATAACTTTTTATTTTTTTTGTTGCCCTCATCATTTTTCTTTTCGATAAAACCTAGAATTTCAAGTTTTTAAATGGCACGAGCTGCTGTCGTTCGGTGACCTTTATCATTTCTGCTAACTTTTCTTGAATGATTCCTGGATTTTCACATATTCGGACAAAATACAAATACTGCCCTTTTGTAAGGTCAAATTCTTTAAATTCGATATTACTTATAGAGTCCAATGCCCTTGCTATCATTCCAATTTCACGGAGTATTTCCTTCATTCAAAAAGCCTCTGACTTTTTGTTGTATTTTCAACAAAAATAATTTCATTTATACTATAAAAAGGATATACATTTATTATGACTTGTCTTATTAAATAAATCTAGAAAAGGGATGAAGAACATTGGATTCAAAAAGAATAACTACTGAAAATGATTTAAAAATAGCCTTTCATATCAGAAAAGAAGTATTTGTCGAGGAACAAGGTTTCCCATTAGAATTTGAATTTGATGAATTTGATACACTTATTGCTTTATCTGAACACATATTAGTCTATTATAATGAACAACCAGTCGGAACTGGAAGGTTAAGAGTTGTTGATGGTTTAGGTAAATTGGAGAGAATTTGCATCTTGGAGCCTTACCGTAAATTTGGTCTAGGGAAAATAATACTTAAAACGTTGGAAGAAATTGCAAAAGAACAAGGTATTACTCAGGTTAAATTACATGGGCAAACACAGGCAGAGGGCTTTTATAAAAAACTCGGCTATCAAACTTCATCCGATGTCTTTATGGAAGATGGCGGTCCACATCTTTTAATGAAAAAAGAATTAATTAATGAATAAGTATGTTAAATGTAAGTAAAACAAAAATTAACCTCTATCTGATGGGGATCAGACTATTAACCCTTGGTTGTTCTTTAACTATCCAATCAGACCTTGGAACATCACCATTTGGCGCCCTTTTGGACGGGCTTTCCATACAAGTCTACCTTACTGTCGGAAGCTGGGAATTCATAATAGCCTTTATCATGATATTTTTAAATTCGCTTTTAAAAAGGCAAAGACCAGAATTTTTGGTCTGCAGACAGCTTTTATAACAGGTCTTGGTAATTGAATATGGCTTTGGTACAGCCAGAACAAATACTCAATAAACTTGTCTGTTTAGCTGTTGGGTTAACTGTTATAGGACTAGGAACGGCTATCTACTTACATGCAAATTTTGCTCCTATAGACCGTTTGATGTTGATCATTCAAGATTTAACTGGAATGATTATATTTTCAAAAACATTAATTTATCTTGTTTTGGTAATCACATTCAATGGATCAATTGGTATCAGGACTCTATTAACCGGTTGTTTAGGAGGGCCTTTTCTCAATTACTTTATCCCATTAACTAGTAGTTTATTAAATAACCCCATTCCATCAGCAAATAGAGATAAAGATAAAGATAAAGATAAAGATAAAAACCATTCTATATAGGACGGTTTTTATCTTTATTTTTCAGTTTCATTCCACAATCTGTCCCTTTTATGAAGCAACTAAAGCTTAATTTCTCACTTTCCATCGAGGAAATAGGCTTATTTATATTTGGATTTCCTTAACGTTGTAAATCCGCGTATTTCCGGTTCAAGCTAAGGAACCGTAATAACTTCAAGCCCTTTATAACACGAAATGTTATAAAGGGCTCCGCCTTTTCATTACACAACGGGTGCTTTTTCATGAACAAGCGGGTGAAGCGCTTGAGTCTCATCAATGTAAACAAAAGCATCATATCTATTTGACAATACAGAAGGTACATAGTTTCCATATTGTTCATATTCCGGTCTGTATACAACCCCAATCGCCCGATGTCCAATCCTATCTTGGAATAGCTGCCGATTTTCATCATTGAAAATGAGCAACTTATCATACGCCCCCGAAAGGTGCATAGCCTCCTCCCAACTTCCCTTCATTGCCGGGGGTACTGTTTTTATTTCAAAATCCATGCCCCACTCGTCTGCTGCAATTACAGTTCCCCTGTAGGTTCCGAAACCTGTGATAAATACATCTTCAGTTGGGTTTTGCTCACGAATGACCTGGCCGACATTAATCATCCCGGAATCTCTCATATCAGTAGCACTGGCATCGCCAACATGGGTATTATGTTCCCACACAATCGCCTTGCCTTCAGAACCGTAAAAATCCATAATTTCATTAAGTACATCCACCATATGCATATCTCGAATATTCCATGATCTATCGTCATGAACTACCATTGTCCTGTAATAATTTTCTGCATTATACGCCACCAGTGCATTCACTTGAAGATTCAAATTCAATTCTTCGTGATGGGGGTATTTTTCTTTTTTTCGCTGAATAGTTGTCAGTAATTCGGCTACTTCCTCTATACAGTCTTCCGAATAAATGCCTGCCGAAACTGCGTACTCTTCGTTATTCCGATTGAATGGCTCAAAACATGTGAACGCCTGTCTGGCAGCATCGAGGTCAGGTGAATCAATTTGCTTTAAGTAATGGATGACTTCATCCATGGATTCCCAAAGACTATAGATATCGATTCCATAAAATCCAATTTTCGTTTGATTTTGTCCAGACTCATTGTATTGTTTCATCCATTCGATCAAGTCGATTATTTCCTCGTTTGCCCACATCCAGGTCGGCCAGCGGTCAAAACTCTTAAGAACATCCTGTGCGGATTTAGTTTCTAGGTCATAACCTTTAACATATCTATTAATTGCCTGGCATGCGGGCCAATCGCCTTCAACGGCTACAAAGGTGAACCCTTTTTCTTTAATCAGTGTTTTTGTTATTTCAACTCGGGCCGTGTAAAACTCGGATGTTCCATGTGATGCCTCACCCAGCAAAACAAATTTTGAATTTTTAACTTGTTGAACGAGCTTATCCCAATCAGCTTCACTTGTAAGCGGGACTGAATGTTCGATTATTGACTGAACCAGATTATGATGCACTGTTTTTCCTCCTATTCTTTTCACGACCATTATCGTTTGTATTCAGCATTATAAGAATTTGAACCTGCGTGTACTGATAATAGTGTATCAGCGTATCCTACTAGACGATTTACAAGTTCATCACAAATGGAGTAAACCAGCTGAAAATTTTCTTCCTCAAATAGAGCATAGTCATCCAGAATAACCGTAGTGTTAATGAACATATCTTTGTTTCCATATAGATTGTAGTGAACTATAACCTTTCCAGCAGCGCCTCCAGTAACTGGATCCTTAAAGCCGGGAATAAAAACAAACCATTCTTCAGCAGTAGCAGACCTGAAGTTTTTTGTGAAAGACATTCGCTCGGTTACATTCTGTATCTTTTTTAAATCTTCCGGGTTTATATCCTTGATCTTATTCATTCCATAGCCACCCTTAACACCCTTGTTAATAATCATCCGTTATAGATTTTCCTTAAGGGACCAATCCTATAAATATTATTATGAAAAAATGACTTTCCCCGGAAAAAAGCACGCCTGAACCGCCTAGACTGACATAAACTTCAGGAGAACCAAATTATTTGCCATATACTTATTATTGTTCAGATTCTTCATTAATTTTAGGTAAGAATCGGTCGGTCAGAATATCACTTAATATCACTGCCCAAAAGGGGACAAACTATATTTGAAATAAGAAAGGAGATGTGAGACATGACAAAAAAATTTAATAAAGGAAGCCGAAATCAAAATTCACCGCAATTACACGGACAAGCTCCTGTTAGTGGGGACAACAGTAAAGGAAATAAAAGAAATAAAGATCAAAGTTCAAAAAGAGATAGTGGAATTTAAATGAAACAAACCGGTCATATTGAAGTGAACCCAAAAAGTTAGACACTTTATTTAATTAGACAGCCTTGAGGGCATGAACCCGGTAAACTACTGGGCTCATGCCTTTTGATTTCGCTTAGATTCGTCGGTGATTGAAGTGGATATAATCTTCTAGTTCTTGTTTAAAATGCTGTCGGTGATCGGCATTCGGAAGGGCTGAAAATTTTATGCATATTAAATCTGACCGGAAAGTGGGATTTGAAGCAGGCCTTCACAACAGGTGGCATGCCAAGTTCGCACTAATCCTATGTGGGAGCGAATAAAGGCTGTTTGCATACGGAGACATCTCCTGCGACAGTGTTTGCCGTGATTGTGATGAATGATGCTCAGGGGATTCGGCGCCATACAGGTGCTAAGCTTGTGAATGATCTTGAAGATAATCTGCGAAGTTTTCTGGAGAGTTTCCGAGTTTTGAGTTTGTGGAGCGTGAGAAAGAACTAAATGAACTGCTCGGACATTAGCCTGTGGAAGTGGGAGCTGATGAACTGCTTGGAGTTGTACTTGGGTTTATGTCGGGTAAATTGGAGGATGGCAAGCCCTCAAAAATCAAACGGCTGAAAACGGTGGATAAGCCTTCATATTCTAAATCTTGAAGTAATGTATAAAAATTTCATAACGCTTATATTAATACGTTCCTATGCTATTAAAATAGACGAACAATAACTTAAGATAATGGGTTTTTAACAGTTCAAAACCGAATAATTTATCTCAATGAATTTAGAGCCGAAAATGACCTAGGCCTCTCTGCTTATTAGAAAGGCTTAGGTCATTTCATGTCCCCAAAATCAGTTCTTCCGGGACATTTTCATAGCGAAAGAGTACATATCCGATCTGAATAATCCTTTATAATATTCTACTAAGTTACCATCAGAATCAAAAATCATCCGTTCTGTAATCAGCAAACACATCGTTTCTTTTATCCCCAAATGTTCTGCATCTTCTTTTGTTGGAAAGCCGCAGGTTATAATTTGTTCCGCTTCACAAAAGTTAATGTTCAGATCTCCTTCGAGTGCGTCATACAATACGGTGGTACTTAAATCGAATTTCGTCAATTCTTTTCCTAGGTCCAAAGAATAATAATGCAATTCAATGGCTATGGGGACATCCCCCTGTAGTCGCAGCCTTTTAATATGGTAAGATTCATCTTCAAAACCATTTGCATCAGCTATATTTTCAGGCGTCATTACACGGCCATGATCCAGTAATTCAATCCCCATGCCTTTAGTGGTTTCAGTGAAACTTATCATTTTAAGCCATTCCTGTACGGGTTTAAGGGAAACGAACGTTCCCTTCCCATGCCTTTTTTCCAATATCCCCTCACGAACCAGGATGGATACGGCTTCCCGTACAGTGCTTCTGCTGACTGAATACATATCCATTAGTTCCCTTTCACTCGGGATTTTGTCTTTATAATAACCTTCTAAAATCTGATTTTCCAATATGGTTTTTAATTGAGCGTGTAATGGGATTGGATTTTTAAAGTCTAACTCCATAAAATTTCCTCCAAACAGAAAAAGACATCGTAATGTTCGTATCAGTTCTTATATTGTAAACCAAATAGTTATAATTTTCAAACATGCCAACACTCACTTTTCCTTATATTGGGATTTGACGGATTATCCATTGTTTCTTTTCCAATACAACTCACATTCAAAAACCGTTTTCTATGAATGAATAAATAAGCCCCGATTAGTACTCGTATTCAGGGTATCCTATATGCACCCTTCACCACAAGTGGAAGATTAAACAATAAAGTACGAGATTATGGAAAGCAGCAAAGAGGTAATGGTCATGGCTAAAAGAGGACGCATGGCTTTTGTGCGCAGTGCCTGCAGGCTTACATTCAGTCCAAGACCGATCATGGCCATTGTCAATATGAAGGTAGTCGTATTGGAAATACCATCCATTACGATTGGAGACACAGTAATATAAGTTCCAAACACATAACTTCCAATTAGACTCATGATTATAAAACCAACGAGGAACCAGGGAAAATCAATTTTGGCATCATGGCCCATTTTCCCGGATGTACGTTTTTTCATCCAATACATAAAAATGAAGCATAAAGGGATAAGTAAAAAGACACGGCCCAATTTTGCGAGGAGTGCAATCGCTAGCGCATCTTCACCAGCCGGAGCTCCTGCCAATGCAACATGGGCGATTTCATGAAGACTGATTCCAGACCATATACCATAATCCAAAGCGGACATCGGTAGGATTGGACGTAAAAGGGTATAAACAATGGAGAAAAGCGTTCCCATTAAAGCGATTATCCCGACGCCTATGGCTGTATCTTCTTCCTTTGCTTTCACGATTGGAGATATTGCCGCAATAGCCGCTGCACCGCATATCCCAGTTCCAACAGCAAGAAGAAGGGAAATGGAGGCATCTGCCTTAAACCACTTTGCAATCAGGACCATCACGACTATGGCAAATGTTACTGTCCCTATGTCACGTACCAACAATGGCAAACCCTGATTGAAAATCACATCAATATTTAACTTCAATCCGTATAAAATAATGGCAAAACGCAAAAGTTTTTTAGCGGAAAATTCAATTCCCGTCCGGAATTTTTCTGGATAACCAGCGATTTGACGATAAATCACGGCAATGATGATCGAACACGCAAGAGGACCGATTCGATTGAATCCTGTAATCTTGGACAGCCCCAAGCCTAAAAGTGCTATAAAAAAGGTAAAAGCGATACCGCCCATCCATAAAAGCACCTTATTTTGAAGAGGTGAATTCGAATTTTGCTGTTCCTGACACGTTTCTTCCATTGGCTCATATTTTTCTAATTCCATACATTCCTTCCCCCTTCCCAGATAACCTGAATCATTAGGATCATCCCCTACTTTCAATCGTTTGAAAAAGATCGGTCTCTTCTATATTAGTAGGTGAATTCCCTTTGATAAAATACTCGGATTCCTTTAAAAAAGGCAAGTTCGGCTTTTGGTTTCCCCACAGTTCAGGAACGGCTAGAGTCTGGGAACGATGATATCTTAAAGCTCGGATCTTTTTCTGTAAAGTCCCTGCTATATTCACTCTTGTGATTCTGCTCAGCCCGTTTTCCTTTAACCATTCATCATAAAACACATGCCAAAGGACAAAGTACAGACTTTGAACTTTAAAAGGTGGAAATACTGGATCTGGATAAAAATCGGGATCACCGGATTTTAGAAAAGCAAATTCGGCAGCACGGCCAATCGCACAATGGTCTGGATGCCCGCCATATTTCTCATGGAATGTTACTAGTGCATTCGGTTGAACCTCACGAATCACCTTTACGATTCTCACCGCCAATAAATCGAAGCTTTCAAATTCAATCGTTTTATCCCTTACGTGTAAAAATCGCAGGTCGCTGATCCCCAATTCTTCACAAGCTCTTTTTAACTCCTCTACCCTTAGTTCAGGCAATGCCTCCCTTGTAGTAAGAATGGGATTTCCCATGCGCCTGCCCATTTCGCCTTTTGTCGCACATAGTAAAGTTATATGAACACCTCTTTCAGACATTTTGGCAATGGTTCCGCCACACAGGAATGATTCATCATCGGGATGAGCAAGAACCACCAATAACCTTTGTTGTGATTGCATATTTCCTCCTACTTCGGATTCAACAGTTTTCCCACACTGTGAGACCCAATATGAAAAAATGGACATGGGATGTCAAAACGATTAGACATATCATGCCCATCTTCAAATTCGTCTATAAATATAGCACCCTAAAGCTAATCATCTTTTATGGTTAGCATAATTCATATAAAACGGATTTAACCGTTTCTATGACAAAGCGTAAATCTTCAACGGTCGAAGATAAAGGCGGTGCAATGATCAATACATTTCCATATCCAGGAACTGTATCACCATTCCGGCCGATGATAAGGCCCTTTTCCTTGCAAGCCCCTATTATTTTACCCATGAACACATCGGAAACAGGTGTTTTTTTCTTTTTATCTTCCACTAATTCAATGCCATATAAAAATCCAACACCACGTACTTCCCCTACTTTATCCAGTGCTGTCAATTCAAAGAGCTCACTGAGTGTCGATTCACTGAGTTCAGATACTCGTTGAACGATTTTTTCATTTTCTATGATTTCAATATTCTTTAGAGCAACTGCGCAAGATGCTGGATGGCCTCCATATGTTGACACATGCCTGAAATGATTTAACTTTCCATTCTCTTTGAATTTCTCATATATCCTAGAATTCACTGCAGTTGCTCCAAGTGGAAGATAACCGCTGGTTAAACCCTTTGCCATCGTTACAATATCAGGTTGGACACCATCGGAGTGCATGAATCCAAACATTTTTCCGGTTCTTCCAAAACCTGAAACCACTTCATCCACAATCAAGAGAACATCATGCTTCTTACAGATTTCTGAAACTCTTGTTAGGTATTCTTTCGAAGGAATGAGGACCCCGCCACCAGAGATGAATGGTTCAAGAATAACACCGGCTACCGTTTCGGACCCTTCAAAATTAATTACCTGATCGATATATTCGGCTGCTAGCAAATCGGAGTTTTCAACGTTTTCCCCAAATGGGCTTCGATAACTGTACGGCGGTGGCACATGCAGGAAACCTGGAACCGCCGGGTCATATTTCACTCTCCGGTTCGCCTGTGCGGTCGCGCTTAGCGCCCCGAAAGTATTACCATGATAAGCTCTATACCTAGAGATGAATTTGTATTTACCTGGATTTCCATTTTGTGAATGATATTGCCTGGCAATCTTGAAAGCTGTCTCATTCGCCTCAGAGCCGCTGTTCGTAAAAAAAGTGGTATAGGAGCCCTTTAAATGTTCACTTATTTTTGCAGATAATTCGATTGCCGGCTTATGGCTTAACGTTAAAGGGAAGTAAGATAAGTTAATCATTTGTTCATAGGCTGCCTGCGCGATTTCTTTTCGTCCGTGACCAAGATTCAAGCACCATAAACCGGAAACCCCATCTAAATATTTATTACCTTTAGTATCTGTGAACCATGAACCGGATCCTTCTGTAGCCATCATGGGAGCATCCTTCTCATTATAGCGATGCATCGCATGCCATAAATGGTCTTTATCCATTTGAACAAGGTCTTTCGTTTCAGTTTCCATCTTCACTATTGAAACCCCCTTATTTTTCATTAATTGCAATTAAGTTAAGTTCCAATGCTGTTACAGATCTTTAGAGCGAATCGGTGATGGAACGATAACCCAAATTCAGGTCATCGCACAAGTCATATCACTCTTTTCGAACCATTATTTATCCCAGTTTTTATGATCTAAATGAGAATATTTTTCTAATAATCTAGTAGGCATTTTTAATGCATCTTTTCTAAATGGAGGAGCTAATTGTGTTCCATCCACTTGTATATCAATGACAGTCGGTTTGTTTGATTTTATTGCTTTTTCAATGACAGAACCCAATTCCTCAGGTTTTTCCACTCTAATGCCGACAGCACCCATAGATCGGGCAACTTCTGCAAAATCAGGATTTTGAATATCAGCCCCTACAAAACGGTTATTATAAAAATCGACCTGGTTCTTTTTCTCTGCGCACCATGCATTATTATTGAAGACACATGCTATGACCGGTATGTTTTCTTCTACAGCCGTACTCACTTCATGTAAGCTCATTCCCCATGCGCCATCTCCAACAATGGCTATAACAGGTGTATTTGGCTCAGCTAATTTGGCACCTAATGCGGATGGGTAAGCAAATCCCGTATTCCCGAAAGTAAGCGCAGCGATATGCCTGCGGCTCTGATTGAATTTCAAGTAAGCGTTTGCAGTTGACGATACATTACCGATATCTGTAGTAACGATGGCATTTTCGGGCAACACTTTAGTCAATTCCAATAGGGCACGACGCGGATTGATCGGGGTTCCATCAATCATCGCAAGTTTCACCAATTCTTCTTCCCATTTTTGTTTTTCATTCGTTACTTCGACAATCCGCCCTTTTTCTTGTTTTAGGTTAGGTTTACTAGCCTTCAACCGTTTCAAGATTTCACGACTCGCTTCACGGGCGTCTCCGATGATCCCGACTTCCACAGGGTGCGTCCTCGCTATTTGCCTTGGGTTAATATCTATTTGGATGATTTGCGCATCTTTAGGGAAATAATCAATGTCATAGCATGGTAACGTTCCAAATACCGATAATCTTGTACCGACCGCCAATATGACGTCCGCTTTCTTAAGTGTATTCATGGCAGCCTTTGAACCCATGTAACCGATTGGGCCGACTGACAATGGATGATCAGCAGGAAAGGCATCATTATGCATATAGGAGACAGCTACCGGAGCCGTTAAATATTCTGCAATATTCTTAATTTCCTCAATACCATCTGAATCAACCGTTCCCCTCCCGGAAATGATGACAGGATACTCAGCCTCAGCTAAAATTTCAGCTGCTCTATCCAAGGATGCAGAAGATCCGCAGCCCCTTTCATCTACGCGATATTGATGTGGCTGAAGTATTTGATCTTCCACTTCACCATAGAAGTAATCACGGGGGATATCGAATAAAACCGGTCCCCTTTCGGCATAGGCAATCCGGAATGCTGTCCTCAGGCAATCAGCGACCCGGCCTGGGTGTGTCACTCTAACCGTTTCTTTCGTGATTGCCTTGAAGATGGATACCTGATCACATTCTTGAAAACCATCCCATCCAACTGTTGGTGTACCAGCTGAAGGTGATATGACCACCATTGGAGTATGAGCTTGATTGGCCGCTGCAACAGAGGTGACCATATTCGTCATTCCAGGTCCGTTTTGCCCGATGACAACTCCTGCAACACCTGATACACGACAATACGCATCTTCCATATGTGCTGCACTTTGTTCATGGCGGACACCAATGAAACGAATGCCTGCAGTTGGCAATAAATCAAGCATATCCATGAAAGCCGATCCCAGAATTCCAGAAATATGTTTAACTCCCTCAGCCACTAATGTCTCAACGATGGCTTCACTTGGTGTCATTTTAACTTTCGTTCCTCTTAACATTTTTGTTTCGACCATAGCACATTCTCCTTAATTTTAGTTATTTCTGATAACGACGTTGCGACGTCCGTACCAGTTATAAGATGTATAATACTACCATTGGATGAAACAGTCAATAAATAAATTGAATATTTTGAATTAATTTAAAACCTTTAACTATAATAGTCACTAACTCATATATTTGAATCTTTTTTAACCAATAAATATATCCTTACTTTCTGTCAATCTGTAGTTGATCCTATCGATGATCTCCAATAAATCACCTATATCATCAATTACGAAATCGGCACCTGCATTCCAAAAACGATTTTCTGCATGTTTCATCCGTTTTTGCAGATCATATGGGCCCATTTCGTTGATTTCTGCTTCTGAAAGGCCGATTTCACTGCCGCCCTTCAATACGGCAACAGTCCACATTCCTGCAGAAATGCCTTCTTTGATGTCACTTATCGTATCGCCAACTTTAACGATTTTACTGAGTGGATACACTTGGAGATTCATCGCCGTCTTAAAGCACATCCAAGGGGCAGGCCTTCCTGTAGGCACTTCGGTAGACGCAACGATGGAATCTGGTTGATAGCCCCATTTTTCCGCCTCTTGTTTAACAACATCAATCATTTCACGAGTGTACCCTGTTGTCGAACCGATTTTTATTCCTTGCTGCCTTAAACGGCTGACTAATTCAATTACGCCCGGTATTGGCTTGGCGTTTTCCTTGAGAACCTTAAAAAGCAAAGCCTCAAAGTCCATATATAATGATTTTAGATCTCTTTCGTCCGGTTCTTTCCCGAATTTAGCAATCCATAAATTGGAGATTCGTTTCATTTTCAGGAGTTCCATTATATGATCCATTTTCAATAAACCCATAGGTTCCCTTGCTTCCTTAATGGTAATATCTATCCCCCTTATCCTGAAAATCTCGACAAATGCTTGGACTGGTGCAAAACAACCATAATCCACCGTCGTTCCTGCCCAATCAAATATCACAGCCTGAACCTCTTTGCATTCTTTTGCACTATCCAAACTATGTCCCCTCCTATCGCTTACCCCCTCCAAAATCACCGAACTTGCTAAACCTGTTAAAACCCATAAATTTCCCACTGGTGATAACCTGGGTATAAAGAGAATTTCATTTCACTTCTTCCAAAAATAACTGTAGATCTTCTTTAGTAGCTTCAGAGAGTCGTTTTATCTTTTCAAGGTCCTTATCCGGATTCCCTGACTCCCCAATTAATGGGTAAAGGTTTTTCTCAATCCGTTCATACCAATCAGGGTATTCATTCTCCACTTGCTTTTCTATCGAATCCCAAGTAGAACTGATCTCTTTTCCCATTTCTTGAATTTTCCCTGAATCCGCCTCCGTACTTATTTCTGATTCCAATCCTTTAATGGATTGAATCACATCGTCGAAACCTTTTTTAATAACCTCTGCATTTTGGGTTTCACCCGTATTTGAATCTGGATTTTCATTCATGACTGGACTATTTTCTTGTTGGGCCACGTCTGGTTCGCTTGAATTGTTGCAGCCTGACAGCAATATGGCTCCAAGGACAACCCCACTAGTAATTACACGGAAACCATTCAACATAATCCCTCCTTCATGATTTAAAGACAGATGTCACCAAGCACTTGTTGGCGCAACTCTCTTTTTCTATGGGAAATCATATTCTAGCTGATTAGTGATTGAAGAATTTTGTCTGAGGAATTCCATAGAAGTAAACGAAGCATTACCTTAAATTAAATCAATGGTATAGAGCCAAAGCTATAACTTTTCAGAATTAGGGGAACCAGAAACAATATTTAATTCATTCTCCATATACTTCGCTTTTTTTCGCCGAAGGAAAAAGAATGAACAGATAACGATCAAGCTAAATAGCATGGTAAAGATAAACTGTGGACGCTGCGAATCGATAAATGCCATTAATATTAACACGGAAATCATGGAAATTATGGTCGCATAAGTCAAATACGGGAATAACCACATCTTGATTTTGAAAACTCCGGGATTCTCTTTCTCCATTCTCTTCCTTAATCGGAGATGTGAAACCGCAATGGCCAGATAAACAAGAATTCCGACTCCACCCGAGGAATTCACTAAAAAGAAAAAGATTTTATCAGGTGAAACATAACTAAAAATGGTGCTGATAAAGGCAAATAAGGTAGAGCCGACTACAGCAAATATAGGAACGCCGTTTTTGCTCACTTTTGAAAATAACCTTGGAGCGTCGCCTTTTTGTGCAAGTGAAAATAACATGCGTGAACTCGTATATAATCCCGAATTCAAACAGGAAAGCAATGCAATGAGAATCACTAAATTCATGATCAGGGCAGCAGAAGGGATACCCATCATTTCAAGTACGGCAACAAATGGACTTTTCAGCAAAGAAGCCGAATTCCAGGGTAATAGCGTCACTAGTATGGCGATGGACCCAATATAGAAAATCAGGATTCGCCAAACTACACTATTCAATGCACTTCTAACTGACTTTACCGGATCACTGGTCTCACCAGCAGCAATCGCGGGAATCTCCACTCCAACAAAAGCATGAAAAACAATTGCGACACCAACAAGCACAGAACTTATCCCATTTGGAATAAAACCGCCAAAATTCAAAAGATTAGAAGTGCCAGGTGGTTTTATCGTTGGGATAAAACCTAATATCACTGCCACGCCCAGGAACAAAAAAAGGATGATACTGATTATTTTAATGATTGAAAACCAGTATTCGAACTCACCAAACGATTTTACGGAAAAAATATTCGTCATTTTCAATAGGATAATCAAAGATAGACTTATGACCCAGACGGGAACGGAAGGAAGCCAGCTGTGTATGATTGCAGCTCCCGCTGTTGCTTCCAAAGCGATTACGATAACCCAAAAGAACCAATATAACCAACCTGTTGTAAAACCGGCCCATTCACCAATCCCCTCTCTTGCATAAACGGCAAAAGATCCAGTATTTGGATTCACTGTGGCCATTTCCCCAAGCATCCTCATGACTAAAACAACGATCAAGCCTGCCAAAACATATGATAAAATCGCCCCGGGGCCCGTTTGACCAATAATGATACCGCTTCCTACGAATAAACCAGCCCCTATGACACCACTCAAAGATATCATCGTTAAATGTCTTTGTTTCAGACCTGGCTTCAGTTCTTCCTGTTGATGTTTCATACCCTCCACCAACTTTCAATATTTTGGGGAATCAACTAAGATAATCGCTACTTGAATGTAAAAACAAGGCTTTTCAGCTGCCTGTCCTTTACACTTTCAAAAAGATAGTGGGAACTTGGAAATGACGCTATGAACTTAAGATTCTATATCACTATTCCTCCTTCCTTAAGGCTTGAAATCCGAAGCGATACTAACATCACTACGTCATGATGTTAGTACCACTTTCTATGTGTATAATACACTCTGATTTTTTTAAAGTCAATTTAAAAATCAGAATATTTAGATAACAAAATGAAAATTTAAATAAATGGTGGTCCTTAATTCAAGAATCACTACTAACCTTTAATTTTTTCATTTTACTTCTTTCACACTGGAGGCTTCATCGAACGCACTATCCCTTCCTATCTTTAAGGCCTTTTGCTTCCTATCCAGCATTTTCTTTAAAAGAAATGAAAAAAACAATGTAAACGCAATTCCCTTAACAATCGATGTATAACCGTAAACTAGAAGGCCCAATATCAGTACGATAAGATTAATAATCCTTATTGTCGCTGCAATATCTATTTTTTCATTCTTATGATGTAATATTAAGGCGATCACGTCAAAGCCAACAGTGGAGGCATTTGCTGTTATACATAAATAGTATCCTATCGCTATCAAAATCGATGAAATAAGAATCACTAGAACGATATTCACATCAAAATCAATATTCAATGAATAAAAAAAATTGAAGAACAGCATATAGCTAAGGGAACTTACAATTGACTTAAAAAAGTACTCTTTCCCCAGAAAAACTAAACAAATGATTAACAGTAATCCTGAAACTAAATTGGCGAGCATGGCAATATTATAACCTGATAATGCATGCAATAATAATGCCGAGCTAGTTACGCCTCCATTAATAATTTCATTGGGAACAATTAAATAAGCATAGGCAAAGGTCATGGAAATGTTTCCTGCGATAATTTTCATTAAATCCCTCATAAATTTCTCACCACCCCTTTCAATATTTTGATAATGCTTTCCTCCCTAGATATATATTTATACTTGAACGATGCAATCAACATTCATTTCTCCATCCAATTTTTCCGAATCATTCAGCTTTACAATCACATTGATTTTATAATGCTTCCTTTGGAATGACCCCTTACCTTATTCATGTTGGGGTTTCTTGTATTAATGGTATTTTGTTTAAAATGATTGGGTGAAATTAAAATAGGTTGGTTTATGTCAAGTGATTACAATTATTCGCTAACCATAATCCCCTCTCCTTCTAATAAATAAAATAAAACATGCCACCTATAATCATTTAGGGATTGCAGGCCTTTTGTCCAACTATGTAACTTATGATTTCCTTGAAACAATATACAGAGTCTTTGATTTACCTAAACGAATATGATTCCAAAAAATGATTTGAATTTTCAATTCCCGTACTTTTTACAGGTTATATTACAAGTTATAGGAAATGTATATACCGGTTTTTACCTGAAAGGTCAGACACTTTTCACGAAGGACTTTACATTGTAAAGAGCCGTATTAACCTTCACTCATTCTAATGATTGCCTCCATTGACTTAGTTCTGATTCCCACAGCTGTTAAATGAGATGGGGGAACCTGACAAAAAATGGATTAGAAAGTGATCCAGCAAATATTATTCCGCAATAAAAAAGTTAAGGGAATTATGTCCCTCAACTTTTTAGTGTTCCATTGGCTATTTCCCAAGAAATGTTTTTTTCAATAGCAGCTAACCATTTCATGTTACAGGTAATGATGACTCATCTTTCATAAGCCTTTTTCGATAAACCATATTGGACAGCTGCACACTCACTTCATAAAGCACAAGCAAAGGGACGATAACCAAAATGTCCGAAATCATATCAGGAGGCGTAATCAGGATAGAGATGATGACCAGGACGAAATAAGAAATCTTACGAGACTTTTTCAACACTGTTGGATTGATGATTCCCAATCTGGTCAGGAACATGACCACAAGCGGCATTTCGAATAAAATCCCAAATGGTAGGATCAAATTAATCATGAACCGAAAATACTTTTCAGCTGTGAACATCATCTCGAATTGCCCGGCTGATAGGGAAGTGAGGAAACCAAGCACTATTGGAAACAACACAAAATATCCAAATGAGATACCTGTGATGAATAAGATGAACAGCCCAGGAATGAACCGGAATGTAACTCTTCTCTCTTTCGGTTTCAATGCAGGAGCCACAAAGCGCCATAACTGATAGGCTGCTAGCGGAATCATTGCAGCTATTGCGCAAACCGCAGCAATTATCATATATACCCACAGGATGTCACTTGGACCGAGCACGGCAAGCTTCCCATCTAAATCCTTAATGAGCAGTTCATAAATATCCTGTACGAATATGAAACTCACTATAAAAAAAACGAGAAAACCCATCAGTGTTTTAATAATTCTGCTTCGGAGTTCCTCCATATGCTCAATAACGTGTAAATCCTTGCTCTCCACTTTCACTCCTCCTTTTTGACAATTTACAAGCCATATATAAGTATTAGAATTGCTAAATCCAATATCCCTCGAACTCTTCTCATGAAAAGAAGCAGGCGAGTCTTTCCGCCCGCTCTATCCCATTAAATTCATCCCTCTTTTTTAACGGCTTTTAACGCAGCTTTATTCTCGTTTTCATCCTCTTTATCTGAATCATTCACCAATCCTTTGGTTGCACTTTTGAATTCGGATAAAGTTCGACCAAATGCACGGCCGATTTCCGGCAGCTTGGACGGTCCAAAAATAATCAGTGCAATCACGAGGACGATGACCAGGCCAGGTATCCCTATATTAGAAAGCATTCTCATTCACTCCAATCAAGTATAATTATTTTTCCATTCACATTTCCTTGTCTTTCTATCAATTAGTGACTTTCCTCTGCCTGTTCATTCTTTGTTTTTCATGTGCGCGATTATGGGCCCGTGTCCGATCTTCCTCGACTTCTTTCGTTTTTTGGATACCTTCCGTAACCGATGCTGACGCAACCTTTCTTAGTCCAGTTTGATCCTTATCAAACACAAAGGATGCTCTTGTTGATATATCCGCTCCTGGATCTGTCACGAAAGGAACTACACGGTAATCCGCCTTCCATTGTTCTGGTGTTACTTTGCATCGGACATACCCACGGTAATCATTAAAGAACTTGATATGTGGATTCTGGCTTAGTATTTTATCCGTATCCGCACGCTTATCTGCTCCGTTTCCACCGGATGTGATGGATGTGCCGACAAACTCCACACCGAAAGTCCTTGAATTTGGATCATTGAAATCCGTCTTTAAATTGGCTGCCCAGCTTGCATGTACATCACCGGTCAACACGACCAAATTTTCTATATTATTACTTTTAATTACATCAATCAAACGATCACGTGCAGCCGGGTAACCATCCCAAGAATCCATGCTGAATTTGGGAGCGGTAGGTGTTCCATAATTCCGTTGTGCAAAGAAAATCTGCTGTGGGAGCACATTCCACTTCGTTTTTGATTTCAAAAGATTATCAGTTAGCCACTGTTCCTGCTCTCGACCTAGTAATGTACGATTTGGATCAAGTGACTCAGGCGTTTGCGGTGAACTGACATCGCCATTTGCCTGATCATCCCTGTATTGGCGTGAATCCAATACGAAGAAAGAGGCCAGGTCGCCATAAGTGAAATTTCGGTATAACCGCATATCCGCTCCCTTTGGCAAGGAAGATTTACGAAGGGGCATATGCTCATAATAAGCCTGATAAGCGGCTGCCCTTCTCTTGATGAATGCTTCAACCGATTGTCCTTTTTCCGGAATGACATTTGCATAATTGTTTTCAACTTCATGATCATCCCAAGTCACGACCCATGGGAAAGCAGCGTGTGCCGCTTTTAAATGAGTATCAGAGCGGTATTGTGCGTATCTATTTCGATAATCCAAAAGAGTAATGATTTCCGGACTGTTATGTACACGGACATTACCTGTAGAAGCAACATATTCATTTGGCCCGTACTCATATATGTAATCGCCAAGGTGAAAGACAAGATCCAAATCTTCTTTTGCCAAATGTTTATAGGCCGTATAATAACCATGCTCAAATTGCTGGCATGAAACAAAAGCGAATGACAGGCTTGAAACACTTGAACCGATTGGCGGAAGTGTTTTCGTTTTCCCAGTCTGACTTACTTCCCCTCCACTTTTAAAACGGTAAAAATAGACCATATCCGGTTTTAACCCGCTTACTTCCACATGAACGGAATGGCCAAGTTCAGGCCTGGCTATTTCCTTGCCTTGTTGTACAATCTGTCTGAAATTTTCATCCTTTGCCACTTCCCATTTAACGGATATGGCTTCTTGTGGCATACCTCCTCCATTTAACGGATCAGGTGCCAGCCTTGTCCATAAAACAACACTATCCGAGAGCGGATCACCGGAAGCTACACCAAGAGTAAATGGAAAATCACTGAATTTCGGGGCAGCATTTACTTCAATCCCGCCCATTGATTGAGCAAGGGCAAGACCTAATGAAAGTCCGGCAAGTTTACTTGCTCCCTGGATAAAGTTTCGGCGGTCCATATTCTTACCTAATTCGCTCCAATTCTTAATTAAATCATCCATTGCTCTTTCATTATTCATTGATCTTTCCCTCCTATTATTTGAATCTGGTTCAAGTATAGTATGGCCCTTTTAAAGGTGTATGAATAAGTGTAAATCAACAAATTTCCAATTAGGGATTTCCGTGCAGGACTTATGGGTCTCTTTAAACAATAAAACAGATCTGATTCACTCATGCATTTACATAGACCTACAAACTTTCATCTACAACATCATTCTTTCAACCTATTCTTCTTAATGAATCATTTATTTAATCGTTACAAATAACTGCTATGGGCTATTTTTACAATAAACCTTTAAAACTATAAAAGCCTAAAGAAGCCAGCGAAATAATGGAATAAAAGAAAGATCGCCATCACTTGGTTGGATCCCACCGCAGTAAGGAAACCTTGATTCAAAGGAAGGTTTAGAAATCATCATAGTTTTCTAAAATCGGACTAAAAATGCTTCAGTAATAATTTTATAAGTCAATACTCACCTTTGGTTTAAAAACATCCTAATTTATGTAATAATAGTTTCATAACAAAAAAAGAAAGCACTTGAGGATTCTGCATTGGAGAGTATGGAAGCATTATTTGAAAAAATTGAGATATTGAGGAAAGAACTAATAAACACCGGATTGATTTATGGATTTACTGCCCCAAAAACATTACATAAAAGCCAGGAACTAGATGAACTGTTGAATTTACTTACAAATGAAAAAGAACCAAATGATTTAGAATATGTCTAAAAAGCGGAATGAACTAATACTTCATGGATCTTTCTTGGACTTTTACCTATTGCTTCCTAGTATAGTTTTCTACCTTATTTCGTGTAGAATTCGCCATGGGACTAGAACATAAAAAAGTTATAATAGAAAGATAACCAGACATCAAGGGGGACGTACAATGGATAGTAATGATAAATCTAAAGATTTTTTAATGCAGGAGTTACTAAAGCTAAAACTTTCACTAAGACATGAATTAAATCGTGTCACTCAAATAATAGATCATTTAAACCCGGATCAAGAGGCTGTACTTCCTTTAAAAGATGTGTCAATACATAATGAATTGTTGGACGATAAAGATATATTCTCCCTTGTTAAATTACAAATGCAGAAAAAGATCTCTAAACCGAGCTATGAGACTTGGATGAAAGATGTGTACTTTTCTTCTATTGAAAGTGACCAAATGACATTAGTTGTACCTAATGTATTCGCTCGAGATTGGCTTGAGGAAAGGTACGCAGAATTAATTAAATTCTTGCTGAAGAGTATCAATGGAAAAGATTATACGATTCGATTTATTATGAAATAAGGGAACTCTTAACCAACCAAACGAAGAAGCTATAAAGGCTCCTTCGTTCGTTATAAGAAAATAATAAAGTACATGTTATGTGCCTAAAGCTTTAGTCTGAGATAATATGAAGTAAATAGGCAGCCAACTGGCTGTTTTTTCGTCCGGAATTTCCCAATTTCATAAGTTTAGCGTTTTCTAAGCATTCATTTTCCTATATCTTACGGTCATATCAACGATTGTCAATAATAAAACAAACCATAACATAGGATTATTCAAAGAAATTCCTACAGTAGATTTTCCGCCCATTACCGTTAATAATCCTATTAGCACTAACATATAAAAAATAAATACTGCTTCTCCAATTAATGCATTTTCACAATCTTTTTCAGTCTTTCGATTAATGACAATATAGACAACCGCTAATGAGATCATTCCAATTGTCAGTGCAGTTTTAGGAATGTCTTTGAGAACGAGATGAGGGAAATAATCAAAAATCATAAGAAAAGAAAATAATAAAAAGATACCTATTCTCAATAATATTTTCAAATTCATCTTATTCCCCATTTCCTCGATTTATTATTTCCCAAACCAGTAATTGCATTGGAAATATTGAACTGATTTAGGTGATGTGTAATTACTTTTGCCATAATGAACCACTGTCGCATAATTTCTTTTCTTTTCTGCAGTGCTATATGAACTTGATACCCAAGAACCCACGTAAGTTGGACTAATTTTGGACCAGCTATTTAACTTTACAAAAAGCCAATTAGCGAATACACTATCTGTCAGTTTTTTAGGAATCTTTTTCATCATATATGCAAAAATTAGATTTTTGGCTTCATTTACACCGGTATTTTTGTAGGTTCTATAAATAGGAGCTATTTCAGTTATTGTTGACCCACCTGAAATAGGTCCATATGCAGTTATACCACCAGAGTTAAGTGTATTAATACTCATAACTTCATTATATAGATTTTCAATCTCTTGCTCCGGTAAAATTGTATTACTTATTATTTCTAGTTCCTAAAAGAATAGGCATGTTCGTTTACTTCTTGTTGTGTCGATGTCTCGTTGCTAACTTCTATACTTGCAAATGAAGGAGCTACAAAACTAAATAAAATAATCAACGATAATGAAAAGGCAAATATATTTTTCATATTCTATTCCCCTTCTAGTAGATTTTTTCTTAACATTTTTCCTACATTTAAGAAATAAATTCTCTCATAGAAGATGCTGTTTATGGAGTGATCTAAGTAGAGGCTGAAGGACAAAGGTTTAAGGCTGAAGGCTGAGGCGGGAACAATTCCGATTTCTATATCTGTTTATAAAATCCTCTCAATTCCATGGTTAGGTATTATCTACCATTTTACATTAACATTAGTATGAAAATATAACTAGATTTATTTTATTTTATAAATATATATATAAAAAAGGGTCTGAAGAATCATTATCCAAATTATCGTTACCTCTTTTAGAAGCTGTGGGATTTTATGACTTCATTCAAGACTTGGAATATGTCTCAGTCAAGATTTTTTTCGAAAGAAGTAGTTTTTTATGTTCGGTCAATTCTTTGACTGGTTCACATAGACATCGTAAAAGATACTATTTATTAAGTCATCTAATAATTTTTAAAAGTCTCATTTCCTCATACATTTAAATGCTTTTATAATATTTGTTAAGCAATATCAAAATAATATATTATATTAATTTTTTATGATTGTAATTCCACTTATTGCTTTTGAATGAAACGATTGGTTCGTTCATTCAATAAGAAAAAGAGCCGTTGTAACAGCTCCTTGTCCCCTCTTTCCCCCCTTTTGGACCGAATGATAGAGGAATGTTTCTCCTACTCTTTTTTGACTCTTTGCAAGCGTTTGACCTTATATTGTTCAAAATCCCACTTCGACAAAAATTCTTTTGCAGAAGTATAGCCTGATTTATAGAGAAAGTCGATTTCATCCTCATTCAGTTCAAAATCCGTTGCGTTGATGCCGCCAGTAGGAATTTGAATCGTGCGTTCAATCGTTTCTTTGTTCATATAACGTAAATCATGGGCTTGAAGCATCGTTTTAAATATATTTTTGAAAAGGTGGATTGGCGTTGGTATAACCGCATCTATGTTAACTTCATCTTTCACAAAATGGAATCCGAATGTTGGAAAGCGAGGATTGTCTGTATCAAAAATCCATATTGGGAAGTTACTAAGTAAACCACCATCTAAAATGTAGGATTTTTTCCGGTCTTTTGATTTCCAAATAACCGGACGGAAGAAAAATGGTAAGGAGGCACTCATCATTACGGCAGTTGATACTTTTAAATCAGCAGGAGTCATCCCATAGCGATCCAAATCATCTGGCAAAATAAGCATCTGGCCATTCGAAACATCCGAAGCAATTATCTTCAACTTTCCATCTGGAAGATCCGCGAATGTCTTAATCCCTTTTTCTGAAAGAAGAGAATCCACCCATGTTTCCAAATAATCGTTTTTGTAAATCCCGAGATGAACCATAAGCTCCAAAAAGAATCCACAAATGGGAATTCGATTCAGAATTGTCCTGCCTCGAAGCTTTGAGTAATTGATTTCACTATACCGTTCTTTAATTTCATGGCTTTTATAGCCACTAGCCAAAAGAGCAGCTATTACTGCTCCTGCTGATGTCCCAGCAAGTCTTTCCCATTCTACTTTTTCCTCTTCCATTGCTTGAATCGCTCCAATAAAAGCAATTCCCCTGACCCCTCCACCTTCAAAAACGGCATCTGCTTTCATTTTTTCCCACCTCTCGATAAGAGTTATTATTATTAACGATAATTTCTAATAGAAAGAATTTTTCACACTCTTGAATCCTGAAAATCAGCCCAAGCCAGTTTTAGGATAAACTAGTCCGCTTGCCATCCATGATTGGAATATATGACGGTTCTATTTTCTCTAACAAATTAATTCGGAAACAGTATCAAGACTCTTATGAGTTTAAAAGATTGTGTTTTTCAATCTGTAACACAACTTCTGTATAGTCACGTTCTTTGAACTTCCAGATTTTCAAGTCGTTCGCATGGTTAATGATACTTCTAATCTCTGTTTATGCAGTTCAACCCTGATTGACAAATTGGTTGCCTATCACCTTTATTATTTCTTCATGTCTGTGACATTGCCCACTTGAGAAACCCTTAATCATTACTCTGTCTCTACTGCAAGAATATTAATAGTGGAAGACCCCCTTAACAGTGGTCAACGCAATATTGATGGATCAGCCGTAATGGCAATAGTAGGATAGCATCTTTTATCATGGTATGTATATAACGAGGCATTTGCATGGGACAAATTATCAGATACCTTCTAAAAAATTTAATTGAATCAAAATATTGTTTATATTATTGAACAAACGCCTCAAATCTTCCTTTTTTAGGGTAAGTCATTTATTTAAACTAACAGAATAACCACCAGTCGCTAGTGAGGGAAAACTTCTTGACAAAAGCATTTCTTTCCCAAAACATCAAACCGAATTTTGGCAATGCACTATTTGGATATGTTTTCTATAAAATGTCAACGTGGTCAAAAGCCTAGGTTTGTCTTAATATAGTTCATCTAAATTAAGCTGGGCATGGAGTTCCCTTCATATCCATTTTTCCATTTTTCGGGACATATAGTAGCAAAAGGAACAGTTGTCTACATGGGCATTTTTTTTCCCGGGATGGTCAGCCATCGCATACTGACTTTATTAGCTTAGAAAAAAGTTTTAGCGTTAAACGCTTAACCCACAAAGTGCCCAGGATTCATCTTCTTTTGATTCTGACTTTTTTTCTATCATAAAAAATAGGAAAGACTGATGCCTTGGCCTACACTTCTAATAATAGTATATTTTGAAAAAATAAAGCTATAACAACGGTTATCTAACTAGAGAAAACACCTACCGCTTTTTAGTGCGTTTTTTTCTGATTTCCCCCGCCCAAGACAAGAATTACGTCATTCTGATGGAGATTGATTTTTTTGAATAAAAGGAAACTTTTGTAATTATAGATCGTAATAAATTAATAGGAATATAAATCTTATTGGAGGTATTGAGATGGACTATGGTTTATTGATCATTGGTATAGCTTTTTTATTAATTTCCTATTTAGTGGGAATCAAAAAGCAAATATGGCTGTTAGCTGGATTTAATGAAAAGATGATTAAAAATAAATCTTTATTGGGGATAGTGACAGGCAGCGGCTTTTTTCTTCCATTAGGCTTATTAATGATTATAAACAGCATGATCGACTATCATTATGAAGGTAAAATTCTTATCCTAGCCATATTTGTCTTTTTAACAATTATATACGTGTTTATCAATAGAAAGTTACTGGATTAATATTTGAGCATATTCAGAATAAAACCGTAGGATTAGAAATGGGAACTATGAGGAATGTTTGGCATCAGGAACACTCAGCATTCCTTTTACTTTTTCAGGAAAATTCCCCTCTTTAATATCAAGACTTTTAGCAGGATTTGATAAAGGTATTCTTTAATTATTGTCGAAATGGGTTAAGTAACAATAGAAGGAGTGAGAAAAATGGAAAAGAACCGTGCCACGAAAATGTATGATTACCACGTTTGGGCTAATCAGCAAGTTTTCCAGAACTTAAAACAATTACCTGACGGAGTCTATGTCGACACGATAAAAAGTGTCTTTCCATCCATTAAGGACGTCCTGGTTCACCTTTACGCAACAGATATCACATGGTTGGAGATAATGAAAGGAAGCACCATTCAAGATACTTTTAAGAAAGTTGAACGGCGGCGGGAAGAAGTGGTTGGAGTTTCAATAAATGAACTAGAATCGTGCTATGATGCACTTGCAAAGTATTATTATGATTTTCTTGCTACGCAGCCTGATCTGGAACGGACCATTGTAACCGAACACCCCAAAAAGGGGGTTTGTGAGTTTGTACTTGCCGACCTCATCCATCATGTAGTGAACCATGGGACCTATCACCGGGGTAATGTGTCAGCGATGCTCCATCAACACGGCGAGCGTGGCGTACCTACAGATTTTGTATTTTACTGTTTAAAATAAGCTTGGCATGGCAACCTCGATAATAAAGGAACATCAAGCAGGAGTCGTTGTAAATATACTAAAGTTCATTTTCCAGATGAATGCCGATTGTCCCCTTGCCAAGGATTTATCGGCTTTTTATATGTAATGGCAAATCCAACTCTCAAGTCATTTAGTCATTAAGATAGAAAAAGGCATTGAAAAATTACCAATGCCTTCTTTTTATAGTTATATGATTTTTTATAGCTTTACCCGTTGAAGGCGCAGTGCATTTAAAACGACTGATACAGAACTGAAAGCCATGGCAGCACCCGCTAACCACGGGGCAAGCAGTCCGATTGCCGCAATTGGTATTCCGATTACGTTATAAGCAAATGCCCAGAATAGGTTTTGTTTGATATTTCGCATCGTTTTCCTGCTCATGAGGATTGCATCTGCAATACTGTTCAAATCACCTCGGATCAAAGTGATATCGGCAGCTTCCATGGCTACGTCCGTCCCGGTTCCGATAGCCATTCCTATATCAGCAAGTGCAAGTGCTGGTGCATCATTTATCCCATCCCCGACCATTGCCACTTTTTTACCGGCGGCCTGCAGTTTTTCAACTTCCTCTGCTTTCCCTTCAGGAAGTACTTCTGCAATCACTTGGTCAATGCCCACTTGATTGCCGATGGCATTTGCTGTCCTTTGATTATCCCCTGTTATCATGATGACATGGATATCCATTGCTTTTAACCTTTTAATAGCCGTTAGCGAGGTATCTTTTATCGTATCCGCAACAGCAATGAGGCCTGCATATTCACCCTCAATGCTAGCGAGCATTGCGGTTTTCCCTTGCTGTTCAAGTTCTTCCATCGCTGTTAGCGCCTTTGTTATATCCACGTTATTTTGCTTCATCAATTTTCGCGTTCCGACGAATAGCTCTTTTTGATCCACTACAGCTCTCACCCCATAACCAGGTATCGCTTCGAATTCCCCAACCTCTGCAAGTGATACCTGTCTTGCTTGAATTCCTTGAACGATGGATTGGGCAAGAGGGTGTTCGGATTGTTTTTCAACTGCACCAATAAGAGATAAAAACTGATCTTCTTCCATTCCATTCTCGATGATGACATCGGTTAACACAGGGGTACCATTTGTTACCGTTCCCGTTTTATCCAAAATGACCGTATCAATATGGTGAGTGGTTTCCAAATGCTCCCCGCCTTTAAATAAAATACCGAATTCTGCAGCCCGCCCTGATCCTGCCATGATGGATGTGGGGGTGGCCAGACCTAAAGCACATGGACAAGCTATGACTAGCACTGCAATCATCGCTTCAAAAGCAGGTAGGAATTCTCCAGGGCTAACCCCTATAATCCAAACAAGAAAAGTTAAAAGGGCGATTCCGACAACGATAGGAACGAAGACACCGGAAATTTGGTCAGCAAGCCTTTGAATCGGAGCTTTGGACCCTTGAGCATCTTCGACGACTTTAATGATTTGAGAAAGAGCTGTATCCTTTCCGATCTTCGTCGCATTCATTTGGAGAAAACCATTCTTATTCAATGTTGAACCTATCACAGTATCCCCGATTGTTTTATCTACCGGAATGCTCTCACCCGTTAACATGGATTCATCGACTGCAGAGTTCCCTTCAACCACTACTCCATCGACAGGGATCTTTTCACCCGGCTTCACCAAAACCGTATCCCCTACAATGACCTCTTCAAGAGGTATGTCACGCTCTTCACCATTCCTTAACACCAATGCCGTTTTGGCCTGAAGCCCCATCAATTTTTTGATGGCCTCGGAAGAACGTCCTTTTGCTTTTGCTTCAAAAAGCTTCCCTAAAAGAATGAGGGTGATAAGAATCGAACTTGTTTCGAAATAAAGTTGTGCCGTATTGTGATGGGATCCAATCGAAATGATCGCCTGATAGACACTGTAAAAATAGGCAGCGGATGTTCCCATTGCGACCAATACATCCATATTGGCGCTTTTATTTTTCAAGGCTTTATAAGCACCAACATAAAACTGCTTTCCAATGATGAATTGCACGGGGGTGGCAAATGCCATTTGCACCCAAGGATTCATGAGGAAATCAGGCATATAGATAAACGAAGTAAAACTAAAATGGCTAACCATTGCCCATAACAATGGAAAAGATAAAATGACGGAAAAGATGAATTTATTCTTTTGTTTTTGAATTTCTTTCTGACGGAAATCCACTGAATCCATATTATCTTCCTTGATGATCGCCCCATACCCCAACTTCTCCACTCGTTGAATGATATCAACTGGGGACGCTTCGGAAGGATCATATTCGACGGTCGCATTTTCAAGCGCCAGATTCACATTAGCCAGGCTCACTCCATCCAACTTATTTAACCCTTTTTCAATTCGGGTAGCACAGGCTGCACAGGTCATGCCAGTAATCGTAAATTCCTTTTTCTCTTTCACTACACCATAGCCAAGATCTTGAATTTTCTTTTCAAAGTCCTTGTTGCTTAATTTTTCTGAATCATATTTAATGACTGATTTCTCAAGAGCCAAATTAACGGTGGCTTCCTCCACGCCTTCCATTCTGTTTAACCCTTTTTCAATCCTGGTTGCACAGGCAGCGCAAGTCATGCCTGAAATCTGCACACTTGTTTCTTTTATATGGCTGCTCACATCATCCCGCCTTCCCATACCGCTATGGGGTATATTTTTTTGTAAAAAAGAAGTGCCTTAGAAGCACTTTTTTCGTCTACTCGACATCGTAGCCTTGATCATCGATTGTTTCTTTTATTTTTTCAAGTGATACTCTTTCTTTATCAAAAGCTACATCTACTTTGCCTGCTTCCAAATGCACCTTTACGCTTTCAACACCTGCCAGTTTTCCTACATTACCTTCTACAGCATTCACACAATGACCACAAGACATTCCACTGACATTCAATGTTACATTTTCCATTTAAAACCACTTCTCCTTTACTTCTTCATTAATTTTTGTATCGTTACAAGCACTTCATCTATAACCGCCGTATCCCCATCATTCAGCCGTTCAACCACACAATTCCTAAGATGGCCTTCCAATAAAATCTTGGCCACACTATTCATCGCACTTTGAGTAGCAGCTATTTGGGTAATCACATCGTCACAGTACGTATCTTTTTCAATAAGACCCTTTATACCGCGAATTTGACCTTCGATGCGATTTAACCGGGTCGTTAAATTCTTTTTTACTGAATCCGAGTGATGACTCTTTCGGCCGTGGGAAGAGGTCGTACAGCATTCATCTTCGTTCATCGAATCATGCCCATTCATTATTTCATCCATTTTCCATCCCTCCTAGAAATTAATATACCATACCCTCCTACCCTATGCAAAGAATGAGATTTACGTTCTTTATTTATTTACTATTCGTTTTTTACCATTTTCTATTCTTTAGTTAGGAAACTCATATTTTGGGAGTTACCAGCCAAGGTCCTCTTTGCCTAAGAAATGCGAGAAGTCAGGATGTTTTATTAATACATTAACCCAAACTAAACGCTGAAGGTTGTAAAAATTCGAACGTTGATTGGAACGTTGGGCACTCGCTTTCTGCGGGCGGTCGGGGGTTCTCCCCTAGACGCCCTTTTCTAAGCAGGAGTCTCGACACTCGCTCCAATCAACTTTGTTTTAACAATTAGATAGAACCGCTTTTGCCTAAAGTCTTTTTTGTTTTAAAATAGGAGTATAAAACCTTGAGGTGATGACGATGCTTTCGAAACATCATTCTATTCAGCGAGATCAACTTGAAATGATTACTTTGGATCAACTGGTGCCAGCGAACCATTTGGTTCGAAAAATGGAGGCCGCCACTGACTTCTCATTCATATATGACTTGGTGAAAGATATGTATTCAGAGATAGGGCGCCCAAGAATGGCTTAATATAGTGGGCTCGTAGAGGCCCCATCTCTTAATCTTGAGAAAAATTCAAAGGGGATTTCAAAAGGGGTCCGGAATTAAAACATTCCGAACCCCTTTTGTCTACAAACTGCGCTAGAGGCTACTCATGTATCCTCAGCGTATTTATTTTCATTTAATTTATGATTCCAATGTGATGATTACTGTTCTTTTGAAATATTATTATCATTATTCCTTTTCTTTTTCACTAAAAGAATGATGCCAATGATAAAAGCTATTACGCTATATATCCAGGTGAACATAATAGCAAGGCCCAATCCGATATTCGCGTCCAAGTAATCGCTGGTCGCATGATCAATGGCTAGATATAGAAGCGGCGCTCCTCCAATGATGAACAGGATAACCAAGAGAGCATTCTTTTTCCCATTCCTGGCCGATAAAAACATGATGATGAAGGATAGCAAGAGAAACGCTTCTGAAGCTATCGTCAAAGTTACAAAATTGCTCATGATAATTCACTCCTGATCATGGTTGCATAAATGGAATTCATTTTACATGTGTTCCCTTATATCTATGTTCCTTTTTGCACCTTTTTCATAAATCCCAAATTTTTTTTTATTAACTGTGTAAACTGCTATAGAAACTACTGCGGCACACACGCGTAATGACGGCGAACCTGGAAACCTCCAACAGGAAATGAAGGATCCAGGTTTCATGTTAATTTTTCTTTGATAATTGCAAGGCATTTTTAATGCTTTTCAGTGATTTTGAGCTTCCGTACATCAAGACTCCACCACGATAGATTTTTGATCCGATTATACCAAGTAAAACAATGGTTAGGATCAACACTGAAATGCTGATGGCGATTTCCCAGAATGGAACATCAAGCATGCCTACGCGCAAGAACATGATCATTGGCGTGAAAAATGGAATGAATGATGTAATCGTAATATAATTGGCTGACGGATTCCCTAGTCCAAACATCGCAATCATGAAGGCAATGACAACTAACATGGTCATCGGTGAAATCATTTGCTGGACATCTTCAATTTTGCTGACAACGGACCCCAGACATGCAGCCAGAGTCGCATAAAGAAGATAACCAAGCAAAGCGAAGATGATTGCATAAATGATCGTTGAGATATTGATGTTGCCGAATCCAAAAAACGAGAAGAATCCTTCATCCATACCTGTCAAGTTTTGTTTAATCGAGAAATAACCCACGCCAAAAAATAAAAGCATTTGAGTAAGACTAAGCAAAGCTACCCCCATTATTTTGGCGAACATCTGCGTGACTGGCGGGACACTTGAAATCAGGATTTCCATGACCCGTGAAGTCTTTTCAGTAGCTACTTCCATTGCAATCATCGTTGCATACATCAACACACCGAAGTAAATGACGAATAAGAGCACATACACAAGACCGCGAGCTTGATTGAGGTCTTCTTCTGTTTTTGCATTTTTCTGAAGCGCAATCGTTTCAAATGCTGGCGGCGTATTCAATTGTGCGATTTGCTGCTCTGTCAATTTCAATTCCTTCGCTGTTATTTGGCCCTTCAATTGGGTAAGCGCGAGAAGCAAATCATTACTTACCATTGAATCTGAAATTTGATTCGCTTTATACGTTCCCTTGAAGCCGAGGGTCTCATCCTTTTTGATCAACAGATACCCAACGATTTCTTCTTTGCTGACCATTTCCTCCGCTGCTTTTTCATCCTGGGCGGATATTACCGAAATGCCCTTGTTCACACCTGCTACCGCATTTTTATAAGAATCAAATATGCCATCTTCAGTCTGATCGATGACAGCAACCTTTTCCTGATCATCACTATCGAATGAATCTATAAGTTTCGAAATATTCGTAAGGACAAGAATCAAGGCCATCATAATGATTGTAGAAATGATAAAGGATTTCGTTTTTAATTTTGATAGATATGTATGGGAAAGGACAATCCAAAATTTATTCATAGACGGCACCTACTTTTTCAATGAAAATATCCGTAAGCGAAGGTTCTTCCAATTCAAATTTTCGAACGAAACCTCTTGGAACGAGATCACGAATCATGTTCTCAGCTACATCTTCACCAGTGACTTGAAGGATTTTCCCCTCCATCGTGTTCTTAATTTTTGTTACACCTGAATAAGTATCCAGGAAAGATAAATCAAAATCGGCTTTTATTGAAACATTCTTTTTACCAAAAGAACGCTTAATTTCTTTTAATTTTCCAGCCACAACCGGGGAACCTTTATGCATGATGCAAAGATGCTCACACATCTCCTCAACATGCTCCATGCGATGGCTCGAGAAAACGATCGTCGTGCCGCTGTCCCTTAAGTCGATGACCGCTTTCTTCAGTATTTCCACATTAACCGGATCCAGCCCGCTGAATGGTTCGTCAAGGATAAGTAATTCAGGTTTATGAATCATGGAGGCGATCAGCTGGATTTTTTGCTGATTCCCCTTTGAAAGCTCTTCTACCCGCTTATCGATGTACTCGGGCACCATAAAGCGGTCTAGCCAATACTCCAACTCTTTCAAAGCATCTCGTTTGTTCATCCCTCTTAATCTAGCCAAATACACAATTTGATCGCGTACCTTCAGTTTAGGATATAGCCCGCGTTCCTCTGGAAGATAGCCAATCAATGAGCTGGTCGTATAATCGATTTTCTTACCATCCCAGATCACTTCCCCTTCAGTGGGGTCAAGCAGGCCGAGTATCATCCGGAACGTTGTCGTTTTCCCCGCCCCGTTCCCACCTAAAAAACCGAACATTTCTTTCTCGGGGATCGTTAAATCAAGCTGATTGACAGCTGTGAAATCCCCGAATTTTTTCGTAACTTCTTTGATTTGTAAAGCCAATGTACAACCTCCTAATATATGATTCTATTCCATGTTAACGGAAAGGTTTTCCAATTTCAACTGCCGAGGTGATCTAAAGAACTCTTCTCCCCCACCATTATATGCAAAGTTCTAGAAACAAATTTTCACTATCTAGAGCCACTTGAAAAGTACAAACGCTTTTAGCGTTTTGGGTTTGCTAAGTACTCAACAAGCATTTTTTCTGCGAATCTTAGTAAAAATACCCCTTTCCTCCGATAGGTGATATCAATGAGGATGCTTTCGATAGAATCAATTTTAAAGAAACCGCTCCATATAGGCTGACTTTTTTATACTATTTTATTAGCAGTAACCAACATATCCGTAACCGCCTCCGGATCAACCCAACACAACTGCTTCATCAACGAAACGGACCAAATCTGAAACCTCCACCGAATCCAAAACCGCCGTCACAACCTGACATATAGAATATCTCCTTTATTAAAAAGAGGAATTTAAGTGGGTTAAATCATTTTTCGTCCAATCAGGAAAGTGATATGACTTTCACAATTAAGCTTTCGTTCAAGTTGACTATATGGACAGGGGTTTTCACACAGAAAATAGGGGATAACCTTTTGGACTATTCTTTCGCTTTAGTACATTTGGACTTTTGCTTCTTTTTAAAACAAACGATTCCAAAAGAGTGGATTGGGTACAATATGAACAGAACTGGTCCATAATAATATTTTGCCCAACAGTACATTAAATATTTTGAAACATAAGGAGGAAGTTTTTATGATTAATGAAAAAGTCGCCTTGATATTAGAAGATAAAATTAACGTTATTAAAGGTGATGAAAAATCCATTTATTTAGTCGGACCTATCAAATTACCCGTTAACTTAGATGGCGAAACAACTATATTCCAATGGTATTGCTGGTTACGATGTGATAATATGGCAGGTCATTTTTGTAATGAAGGCTCTTATAATATGGAAAAGATCATTGAAACTTTAGCCTCTTCCAATTTAGCGGAAATGCAGCAATCCAGTGTGTTGCTGTATGGAGATTTTCAAAATTCCGCGGATGCTCTTATCCGGATGCATAGCATTTGTCATACTGGTGATATATTTGGCAGCAAACGATGTGATTGTGGCTTTCAACTAAAACATGCTATGAAAATGATTGCTGCTCAAGGAACCGGTGCTTTATTTTATTTAGCGAATCACGAAGGAAGAGGCATCGGATTATTTAGTAAAGCCATGGCTTATGTTCTGCAAGAAGAAGGATTGGATACGGTGGAAGCGAATTTAGAGCTTGGATTTGTGGATGATGCACGTAACTATGATGACGCCATTCGAGTGTTAAAAAAACTGCGCTCCAATCCAGTGACACTTATCACCAACAATCCGAGAAAATTAGAAGCCCTTCAAAATTCAGGTGCCAATGTTGCAGGCAGAATTCCGTTATGGGGAGATACCTCCGAGTTTAATGAAAAATATTTAGAAACTAAAGTCGTACGTTCCGGTCATTTAAAAGATGTTAAACAAAATGAATGATTCATTTGTTTTATATGAAATTGGCTTTACCCCATAAGGTAAAACCGAACTAATTCCCCTTGTTAGATATGTTTACCGAATGTTTGCGAATTGTTGGAATAAGAAAGCATTTTTTAGCGGGGGAACCACATGAATCATGAATGTAATATCATATTTATATTGTTAATAAAATGACTTGTTATGGAAAACAGGCAACTAAATAAACTACGGGAAAACCAATTAATACAATCAATGAAAGAAATAACCCTAATTATGTGTCCTTTTTCACTTTGCTCCCTCCTTTCACTAAATTTATTCTGTGTTTTTAATATGCCTTCTTGCATTATTCATACTCTTATATCTACGAATTATTATAGAGATTTTTAATGCTTAATGTTGAACAAAACAACCCCGTTAGCACAAAATATAAAGCGATCTTCATTGAAAAATCGCACCCGTCCGTACAATAAGAACTCCTTATTAGGCATAATAATTTTATATAACAATTTCCTCAATGATTGAACTGCCTTCAGTTACTTCAGCGTCAAGCCATTTCCAATTTTAATATGGGCCTAATTCGCACATCTGGTAAGACTTTTAGGAGTAGAAACACATTTCCTCCTAATTTCAATTTTGCTATTAACATGGTCATACCTTAACCTCTAAGCAACTATCCTCTTTTACAATTCCAATCATTGTTCCTTGTATGATTTGTCCCCACTATATGTTACTGAGATTATATGTCCTTCGTGGTTATATTTAAAAATAGTCCTTAAAGAAACTTCTCCGTTAGTCTCAAGTGGGCATTGTAACGGTATTGTCTTTGTGCTGTAATACCATATCTTAACATTATTAATATATATGATTAATAATATAGATATTTAGTTTTGTTATATTTAACTTGCTGTCCTAAGGGATAGTAATCATAAATATATAGGAGGAAAAGCTACGTGAAAAAAAACTCAAAAAAATTGATTTCAGTTGCCCTGACTCTAAGCATTGTGGGTGGGTATGGCAGTACTCTCTCTTTGGCAGCAGCTGATTCAAATCCAGTTGTTAGTAAAGTGACCGTTACATTTAATGGCAATTCTACTAATTCTAAAGGATTCACTTGGTACACTTCACTGGATTCCAAGAACAGTGATTTACAGGTTGTGAAAAAGACGGGCGTTAAGAAGCCTGATTTTAAGAAAGCCTTAAAATTTTCAGGTACTCAAAACATTTCTACAAATTCTCAAAAAGAGTATGTACATAAAGCAAAAGCAACTGGACTTAAGGCAGATACTGAATACTACTACCGTGTTGGAGATGCATCATTAAACAATTGGAGTGAAGTAGGTACGTTTACAACAGCACCCAAAAATGGTGCTTTTACCTTTATTGACTTGACCGATACTCAAGCTAAAACGGAAGATGAGGCGATCCTTTCGTCCGAAACCATTTCAAAAGCTTTAGATACTGTCCCTAACGCCGAGTTCATGGTTCATAATGGCGACTTAGTTGACGATGGAGTCAAAGAGGAACAATGGGATTGGCTACTAGGGCACTCTCAGGAAAGCTTGCTAAACACGACGTTTGCACCATCCGCGGGGAATCACGAGGATGAAAGTTATGCTTTTATCGACCATTTTAACCTGGATGTGCCTGAAAACTCAGCTACCGAAACAGGTGCTTATTATTCTTACGATTACAGTAACGCTCACTTTGTTGTCCTCAATAGCAACGAGGATTCTGAGAAATATGCGAACTTTTCGGAAAATCAAATTGAATGGTTGAAGGAAGATGTAAAAGCAGCCAAAGCTAATGGATCTAAATGGGTTATTGTTAATATTCACAAGGGACCTTATACGACTTCTAACCATGCAACGGATGATGATATCATGGATCCGAACGGAGTGAGAAACCAGGTGGCACCACTCATGGCGGAGCTTGACATTGACTTTGTCCTTCAAGGACATGACCATATTTATGCACGTACGAAACCGATCACGAGTAATGGTACGGCTTCAGAAACTGAAAAAATTACGGAAACTAAAAAAGGACAAACAGTTGAATATACCGTTAATCCAGATGGCGCTATTTATTTGATCCCTGCAACAGCTGGACCAAAAGTATATTACAAAAATCAAGATCCCGTACTTGGAGAAGCTTTCTATAATCTTTTCGAAGTAGCCGATGAAAATCATTCAGCGATCTATGGCCCAGACCCAAGCAATAACACCCGTCCAGTACGCGGCCAAATTCAAAACTTCGTTGGTATCAGCATGGATAAAGAAAAACTGACTGCCGTAACTTATGAGATTGATCAAAACAAGAATAATGCAGAACCTTATATTATTGATCAATTTGGTATCATCAAGAAATAACAGCTTTTCGAAAAGCCAACAAAGCATATTGTTAGGGAGATCTTCAGGGTCTCCCTTTCCTTTTGTTTCACCCCCATTATTTTTCTTCTGGGGACACGGGGGCGGAACCTCCATTTACCTCATTTCACTAAATTTTGAACACGTTGATCCTTGTTTAAAAGATGACCTGTGAGGGATTCAAACACGCCCCCTTCCCTGTCAAAACTAATTCCATTGTAATAAAATTGTATCAACCAAACTTTTGGCGCTTAATCGAGTATGGATTATTTAAGGTGCCAAGAGCAGGATTCTCATACACTTGACTTGCCCAGGTCTCACTTTACCAAGCACTCTACTATGATAAATCCTTTTTCATAGAAGTATCTTATATAACTACCGAAAGAGAATATAATCATTTTTGCGGTTCGTGCATATCCCAATGAAATTTATATGAGTTATTAAAAATAAGTTCAATATATTTTTAAATTATGGTATTTGCTGTATTATACATTCTAGCAGGTACCACAGCATAGCCTTAGTATGTTGGAAAGTCTTCTCCAACAGTAGAATCTATACTCCACTAAACAATACCAGGACTGTATTACTTTTTCTCACCGTTTTTCGCATTGCTAACCTCATTTTTTTCAGCCCTTTTTGTTCTCCGTCCCTATAATCCAGTTGGAAATTCTTCTAATATACTTTCTATTGCACTTCTTTTGCAGGGACTAAGTAAATATAGTGTCTAACTTTTTGGGTTCACTTCAGTATTCCAGACCTCTTTCATAATCACATCCGATGCGTGAATCAACTACCTTTTGGATTTATCTTTTATAGTTTTTGCTATTGCTAAAAAAATAATGATGTTAATATAGAAGTAGCTATTAAAAAAAATTATAGGAGTGAAGGATAATGAGTGTACATAAAGCCCTTACGTTACATGCTCAAAAACAAAATCAACTTTTTACTGAATTTTCCCTATTAGACCAACAACGTGAAGATTATATTCAAAGAGCTATAGAATTATGTAAGGCTGAAAAGGATTTTACAACAGACCATATTAATCAAATCACTATGCAAATCAATGTTCTTGCAAACCAAAGGCTAATACCTACTCGTAAATTAGTTACCCCAGAAATGGTTCATTCATATGTGGAGTCATTAAAGTAAAATAATTTACTGATCTCTTAGTCGTAAGAAAAAGCACCGAATATCGGTGTTAACCCTCGACCTCCTAATCAAATATTAAAGATAATTTATAGCCCCCAGAAATGAGGGCTCTTTTTCTTTTAATCTAATAAAAAGAGTTAATTTTGAAAAAATACTTTCGTTGGTTTTCTTGTAATTTATGTTGTTAGCTTGATGGGCATGCCAGCAAAACGCGGATTTACAACGCTAAGGAGTGTGTAAAAAATAACCGGTTTTCACCACGGTAAGGGTGTAACCGGTACTTATTACTATTATTGGTTGTTCCACGTTCGTAATGATTCTAAGGTAGTAACCCTTTTTTGATCAAATCGATACTCTAAAAGTTATATTTTGTTAACTTTGTTTCGCTATTTTATCTCTAATCTCCGCAATGGATAAGCCAGATTTCTTTAAGCTTTTAATAGTCTCAACTCTTTCCACTGCTGCTTCTCGAGGGTAACGACGTGTTAAGTTTTCATCTAATTGTTCAAATGGAATTAAATTAGCTTCGGTATAATATTTTAATGTACTGTATCTCAAATCAGTTATTCGAGCCAGTTCACCGATAGATATATACTCAGATTTCAAAATATCTTCTAATGAACGTCTCCTTGACACTTAAATCCCCCCTTATGAACCTGCCGAAGCAGAAGCAATGATTGTAGTAATTGTGTGTGATAACGCATCAATCATTGCAAAAATTTCTTTGTTAGCCGTATCATTGCGAAGCATAGATAATTTATCATTAAGGTCTTCTTCCTCGAATTTACTGAAATAGTTCTTCAACATACGACTGCCTATTAACAAACTTGAAAGAACAACTGTATCGGTTGAAACTGGTCCCTCTTCTAATAATTCTGCACGAATTTGTTCTACAATTAATTTTTTAGCACCTTCACTGGGTATAAAGTGGTTGGATCGTCCTAATAAGCCAGCATTTGTTTTGGAGACCAAATCCAATTCCACTAAAGAATCACCGACTGCGTTGAATAATTCCTTGAATAAATTTCGTTTAGTAACTATTCCTCTTGCTAATTTTTTCAGGGATATTGAATTATCTTCGGAAATCATATTATAGATTGAACCCAAATACCCTTTATTACTTGGTAAATCTTGTTTTAATGTCACTTGATTCTCCGAAAACGAAACAATATCTTCTGCTATAAGTTCTAAAATTCCACTGGCAACCATAAAAGCACGAACCCTCATACTACCAATAGCAGCAACACTGCCTTTATCATTTAGTGCTAATAATAAATATTTTTGCGAAATTTCCATATCCTTCATAAAAAACACCTCTCATTAGTTTTAGTCCAATTCAATAATGTGACTTACCGTTTATCACTTATTACTTATCACTTATTACTTACCACTTATTACTTATCACTTACTACTTATGATTTAAACTATGCATTTTATTTCTTTTTGTGTCAAGTAAATTTAATATTTGGGAGCAAAAAATGGGCTGTCTCAAAATCATTTTTTCACGATTTTGAGGCAGCCCCTTCTTTTTTGATATTAAGGCTTAGTGACAGGGTTCTTGCTGTAGACCGCAAAGTAAATTAAGAAATAATAAAACACCCCTTTTTTTTTATTTCTTCAAGCTTCCTTCTATTGACTGCCCTATATAAGGAGCATTGAGATATTCCAGTTGCTGAGACTATCTCCTTTATAGAATATTCTTTACCATCATTCATCCGTAGAGCAACAGTAAGCTTTTCTTTATCCAACTTGGGTCTACCTAATGGTTTTTGGTACTGGTATGCATTAGCATGGTAATAGGTTATTCAGCAATCGGGCCATATTGAGCTTTTATGGGCTTACTAAAATTTAATTTCGGTAAAATAATAAGGCTCTTTTCGTAAAGATTGTTGTTTTTAAAACGAAACTATTTAAGGTTGATTGGAGCGGAAGTGCGAGACT
>NZ_JAOPHO010000026.1:0-60190 GCF_033141925.1 Peribacillus sp. CSMR9 | reverse complement strand
ACGCATGAAATGCACTCCCCACTTCCAGTTCTTTAGCTTCGATTACTTCCAGGTTTTCCACTAGCTTTTCCGCTTCTTTTTTTTCCACTTGCTTTGTCATATGTTCACCTCCTTAACATGTATGATGGAATGCTGTAACTCCCAGGCTCTCATCTATTTTTCTGTGTCCGACACTGTACTGAAACGGAACGCATGAAATGCACTCCCCACTTCCAGCTCTTTAGCTTCGATTACTTCCAGGTTTTCCACTAGCTTTTCCGCTTGTGTTTTTTCCACTTGCTTTGTCATATGTTTCACCTCCTTAAAATCACTTCAAAGCTAACTCTTCTAAGGTATATTTCACTTTCAGATAAACGGGAATTATACTTCTTCTTTCAAAGACAATTTTATATTGCTTTTTAGAAGCCTTTTATCATAAACGACTGTTCCTATAGCCACCAAATATAACCCTATACAAATGATCAACACGTATGAAAATCCAACCTGGGAAAAGTCACCTTTGTCAGTTCCATAGTCCAGAAAAGTGTTGAATACCCCCGCAGCGAAAGCTCCTGTTCCAAACTGTACCATCTGGAATAACCCCATATAAACCCCTGTTTCTTCCTCGGGAACGGACAACATAGCAATTTTATTTTGTGTGGGCATGGAAATGACACCGGCCAATCCAAAAAGGAGAAAAGCAAATATAAAGAAAATTAAGCTGCCATTAAACATTGTCAATGTAAGATTTACCATTCCAATTATGGAAATCGAAATAGATAAAAGTAAAAGGTTTCTATTGTCTTTTAAATCTGCAAGTTTACCAGCATACCCAGATAATAAAACCGCCAGTATCGAATCTGCCATAATGATATAGCCAACAATATCTGGTTGAATATTGTGTATATCCCGCATGTAACTTGGAATGTAAAGCACTATTACATTTGTGATCATAAAGAGAACGAATATTCTCACAATTGAAGAGATAAAAATGGTGTTTTTTATTGCCTTTCTTGGAAGCAAAGAAGTATTTCCTTGGTTTGCCCGTTCATAAAATACAAATAAAATTAAACTCAATATTGTAACAGCAATAGAAAGCGACCGTTTCACTACACCAATATCATCGTTGAATATAAATTGAAAACTGATTACCATAACTAGTAAAGCCAAACTGTTTTTTAAAGGTAAATGAAGGTTTGCCGTGATTCTTTTTTTTGATTTGGGAGTTACCATTAGTACAAGAATTAAGGATATGCAGCTTATGATAATCAATATTCCAAATATCATTTGCCAAGGGTAATATTTTATTACCAAACCACCAACAGCTGGTCCAATAAGTGAGGCGGTCGCTAAAACTCCGGAAAACCATCCAAAAGCCCAGCCTAATTTATTATCCTTAAAACTTTGCCTGATCAATAATACCTGGGCAGGTACTACCATTGCATCTGCAATTGCCTGAAGTGTCTGATACAGCAAAAACAAATTCCAATTATTTGTGGTTCCACTAAGAATGGTAGATGTGATAAATAGCGACAGGCCAAATATCAACAATTTTCTTGCGCCTAAAACATCGGCCACTTTACCAAAAAGCGGAATGAGAAATGCGAAAAAAGAGAAGAAAAGAATATTTCTAATTTGAAGTGTGGAATAAGAAATATCAAAAAAGTCTACAAGATTAGGGAATGCAATCGTCAGCATGGACGTAGACATCACACTAGCTATAACACATGAAGAAATGGTTATAATCAATAATTGATCCTTATTTAATTTCATATATATAATCCTTTTTTATTTATTTTATTTAAATTCCCCTTTAGTCATCTTCCTTTTTTGATATTGATATTTAACCTTTTTCATGCTGATTCGGTAGATCATTTATTGCAGGCAGATCATCTACAGCCAATTTGGCGCCTGAATCGAATTGTAAAACCAATGCTAGCACTAATAGAATGGAGAACCCAGATACTAATATTTTTTTCATATACCTTAACCTCCTGATATTGATTGATACAGCTAGTATAAACCATCCAAATATGGTACATTTTTCTTGTATAGCCACTACAGAGTATTTTTTTCGATATTTAGTTGGTGTTTCCAATGAAATACATAAAAAAATATAAAAGTATTTATATTTTTAGGAGTTGATAAAATGGATGCAAGCATTCCTTTTAAACTTGGAAATGTACTCTACAATTTAAGAAAAAGATCAGGTATAACACAAAAAGTTATGGCTGAGGGTATCATTACTCAAGCACAACTAAGCAACATAGAGAAGGGGAAGGTCATTCCATTAGCGACTACTTTATATGAGCTCTCATTACGTTTAGGCATCAGCATTGAAGATATCCTTTTAGAAACTTATTCAGACCGAATGGAATATAGTGAGGAAGTGAAATCTCAAGTCAGGGTTTCCATTAGAAATAGAGAGTATCGGCAGGTAAAACGGATTCTCGAAGCAGAACAGTACCATGCAGATTTCCAGTCACCTATCAATAAACAATTCATCCTCTGGCATTTGGGGATAGTAGCCTATTATTGTGATAATGATATATTGAAATCCCTGGATTTTTTAGATCGAGCATTAGACTTATCTACTCATTTTCATATTTTATCTGCTCAAAAAATAGAAATTTTGAATAGCAAAGCCATTATTTATAACGAAATTACTGAATATAAAAAGTCAATTGCCTCTTATAAAGATGCCCTTAAGCAATTTCAACAACTTCCAAAAACTTCAATGAATTATAGAATTAAAGTCCGGATTCATTACGGTTTGACAAAATCCTTACATAAGGACGCACAATATTATGAATCTATAAAAATTTGCTCTGACGCCATTCAAATTTTAACGCGGGAAGAATCTATGTACCTTTTGGGTGAAGTATTATATCAACGTGCCCAATCCTTTCAGTCACTGAACAACATGGAAAGTGCCACAAAAGGGTATGAAGAGGCAAGGAATATATTCTTATTGCAGCAGAATTACGAGTTTGAAAAAGTCGTTCAGGAAAGACTGCATGAGATAAAGAAATCTCTATAATGACTGAAGAATTTACACAGCAAAACAATGCTGTACTTTTTTGGTTAGTATAATGTTCATGTGTTCGGCTTGGAACGTAAAAAAAGAGTCCGTAACATTATTACCGATAATCAAGCACGAGAGCTAAGGAAAGCGGTTATGGCATAACGAAAGGAAAGCATTCCATCCAAACTGGAAATTCATATCATAAAAAGGACTTTTATATTTTCAATCCAAAATAGCCAAGATTTATCGAGGTAGATAAAAAGTCAATGACCCGAATTAAAAAATCACCAGAAACCACCTTCTTCAAACCATTCAAATAGGCCTCATGAACAAGACTAGCAGAAACCTAGCTTATTCAAGCTGGAAAGCGAAGGATAGCATAGGGGGTTCCCTATCTAAATTCCTCGATGTCACGAATTTTGAAACGCATCATACCCACATGGTTCCAGAACCTCTCAGAACGAACCCTATCTGTCTATTTCCATCCATAAAGTTGAAACTTTTTTTTCAAATTCTGTCATCAATGTTACAATAACAAGGTTGAAATCAATCAATCTATAGAACATGTGAGGTATCATACATTTTATGAAAGCATTACGATTATTAAAAAGTTTTAACTTTTTATATTTTGGACTGCTTGCCATTTTCATTCCGTTTCTCCCAGTCTACCTGGCTGATCAAGGTTTGCGTCCAGCCCAAATCGGATTCATCATCGGTACAGGAGGTTTTGTCACCCTCATCACCCAGCCTTTATGGGGAATGATCAGCGATAAAACGAGGACAATACGAAAAGTCCTGTTGTTACTCATCTTTTTCTCGAGCGTAATCGGTTATTTTCTCTATGACTCAAGCAGCTATCTGCAGCTTATCCTGTTTGCCATGCTCCTATATTTCTTTTTGATGCCGATCGATCCCCTGACGGAAAGCCTCAACTTCACGATTGCAGAGAAATCTGGGATCAGTTACGGTTCCATCCGGACATATGGTGCATTGGGCTATGCGGTCATATCGCTGATCACAGGCTACGTTATGTCCTATTTCGGAGCAAACAGCCTGGCTTTCCTTTTTGCCGGCATAGGTTTGATCAGTTTCATCATCAGCTGGATGATGCCTGATGCACCCGTTTCGGGGAAACCTGTCACCTTAAGCAGCCTTAAGCATTTTTTCAGCAATAAAGAGACGCTTCTCTTCCTGTTATTGGTCTTTATCTGTGCTGTTCCAGCAAGGATGAACGATACTTTCCTCGGGGTGTACATCAGGGAACTTGGAGGGAGTGCCAAGCTTGTAGGCTTGACCTGGTTCTTAGCGGCAGGAAGTGAAATCGTTGTATTCGCCCTAAGCTTCTGGTGGCTGCGCAAAGGTAAAGAAATCATCATCATTTCGTTTGCAGCAGCGTTTTTCTTTATCCGTTATTTCGTCTCTGCATGGATAACCGATCCACATCTATTAGCTTATTTGCAAGTCATGCAGCTATTGACTTTCCCGATCTTCTACTCGGCTGCCATCCAATATCTTTATCGGATCGTTCCCATTGAGTGGCGTGCCACAGGCCAAACCGTACTGGCACTGTTATTCTTCGGGGTTTCGGGAATCATTGCTTCTTATATAGGCGGAGCCATATATGGGGCTTTTGGGGGCAAGACCCTTTACCTGTTCATCTCCTCCATCTCCTTTATAGGAATGGTATTTGCCTTCGTTCTTTATCGGATATATGGCAAGAGGCTCGATACTGCAGAGGAAGCTGTATAATCTTGAAAAACTGCATAAAAAAGAGCATGTTTTGATCAAAACATGCTCTTTTTTATATTCCGTTAGCGAAATAAGGGGGCAACCGTTAACATTAGCACCGAGAAGCAAAGCAGGATTGTCGTTGTCCTGTTTGAGAGTTTTACTTGTTTGCCATTTTTATAGAACCCTGAAAATTGAAGCCGGTTTTTATAGAGTACATAAAGTAATGGGAAAATTGCCATAGCAACAATCCATCCGCCTGCGGTATTCTCTACGGTTATACCAAAAATCGCATAGATTGAATTAATGATGAATCCCATTATCATTCCAATCACGAAAATAATGGTGATTATACGAAATAATTCTAAGATCACTCTTAACATCATTTCACCTGCTTTCATCCTGCTTTTCCGTTATCCGTAAAAAAAAGGCTGCAATCAGCAACCTTGAAAGAACTTTATAGGATGGGACACTTCCCTAAATATAACAAACTCTCATCTTTTGATAAATAGACGCTCTTTACTCTTCTTCTTGAACGAGCGAATGCTTAAAAGCGTAAATCACCGCTTGCGTACGGTCCTGCACGGCAAGCTTGCTTAATATATTGCTGACATGTACTTTGGCTGTTTTTAGGGCTATGTATAGTTCATCGGCAATTTCCTGATTCGTTTTCCCTTGTGTCATCAGCAGCAAAATTTCCATTTCGCGGTTTGTCAATTGATCATGAAGCTGGGTGATCTTTGGGCGACGTAGCTTTTCCATCATTTTTCCCGTCACTTCCGGTTCAAGTACGCTTTGCCCTTGGAACGTGGAACGGACGGCTCTGGCAATCTCGCTGGCCTTTGATGTTTTTAACATATAGCTCGTCGCTCCGGCTTCCAATGCCGGGTACACTTTTTCATCATCAAGAAAACTTGTCACAATGATGATCTTTGCTTCTGGCCAACCCTCAATAATTCGTTTCGTCGCTTCTATGCCATCCATTTCCGGCATGACCAAATCCATCAAAATGATATCCGGACGCAATTCCATTGCCAGTTCGACTGCTTTCAAGCCGTTGTCCGCTTCCCCGATCACTTCGATATCCGGCTGTGCGGATAAATAAGCCGATACCCCTATCCTTACCATTTCATGGTCATCGACAAATAATACTTTAATCATCATGATCACCTCCAGCATTTAATAATGGGATTTTCACTTCAAGTTTCGTTCCTTTATTCGGAACGCTTACAAGTTGCATCGTTCCGCCTAATTCCACAGCCCGTTCATGCATGTTTTGCAGACCATATGATCCCGTTTTCGACTCCTCGACGTTAAAACCGATGCCATCATCCGTTATCCGTAAAATGATCAGCCCGTCACGAACGATCAATAGCACTTCAAGCGAATTCGCTTTTGCATGTCTTAGTGTATTGGAAATCGATTCTTGTAAAATCCTAAACAGATGGTCTTCAATCCCCTTATCCAGAGTGACAGTTTCCATCTTCCAATTTATGTCCATCGTCACTTTTTGGGCCAATTCCTCCAGGAGCTCCTTCATCCCCGCCTGTAAAGATTTTCCCTTTAATGCAACGGGTCTCAAGTGAAGTAATAAAGCCCTCATCTCAAGCTGGGATTGATGGATCATCTCTTCCACTATCTTGAATTGTTTCATTTCCGTTTTTTCCATATCTGATTGTGACTCGGTAATGGCCGACATGAACATCGAAGCGGCAAACAATTGCTGGCTTACCGAATCATGCAGTTCCCGCGCCAAACGGTTTCGTTCCTGGGAAACGATTTCCTGGATCTGTTTCTCCTGATCAATGGCCTTTTCATTCGCCATTTTTTGTGATAATTTGGTCTGCTCATTGATTTGCTTATGAATCAGTTGCATCCGTTCCACCATTTTAGCCATCTCTTGGACCGGATACGTCTCCTGTTGCGAAGGTAAGCGGCCCTGTTCAAGTAAGTACAGCCCTTCATCCACCCTTTCCAGCTGCCTCTTCCAAAACATTCCTGAAACGACTCCATAGAAAAGCCCTACCGTAATGACCAGGCTTGGCAGGAATATGACGAAGGGTAAACCCATGACCACTTTCTCCCACAATAAGCTCCAGTCGGATAAAGGAAAGATAAAGAAAACCGCCGCCGGCAAGGCAAGGGAAAGAACGAAAGCAACACCAAGGGCGGTCAATATCTGCCGTGTCAGTATACTCATACCCGCTTCACCTCTAAATCCCCAACTAAGATTGAAGTGATGATATGGACCTTTTGATCCGTTTCATTGAACCCTTCCGTTTGGTATGAATAAATTTGATTAAAGACCCTGGATTCAGGCTTATTTTCAAAAATCCTCGCTCTGCCTGCAATGACAGAATGATGGACCCTGATTTCGATGCCATACGGGACAAGCACAGTAATATTGCCAATGATATTCCTGATGGAAATGACTGCGTCGCCTTTCGGTAAAATCGTTTTGCTTAAATCGATAACCGTATCACCGACCCCGCCCTGAACATTCACGGAATTCCATTCAAATACATGCTCGGCCGTCTGTTGATGACCGAAAAACTTATTTTTAAAAAGGTAATCTGTTTTCAGCAATTGTTCCTTATTGATCTTTTCTTCGTCCGAATCATCATTGGTTAAAATGGGACTGACCCAATCAGGATTCTTTTTGGACTGATAATATAAAAGCAAAAGATAAATGAGGATCGCCATAAGGAAAAACCTAAAGACGAACATATTCAAGACAGTGATGATAAGGGAAATCAGCCCTATAAAAAATAGGATTTTCCCGATTGACCGTTTTGTGAATTTCCTGCCTAAATAGATACATCCTATTGAAAAAGCGAGGGAAAAAAGGAGACCTCCACCCGTAAATGAAATCTCTAAAAAAAGCAGGACGACTCCGATGAGAAGTATCCATCCCATATAGTCCGTCTTCATCTTGTTCAACATCGGTTCGCCTCCCCTGTATATGATCATGATATTCTTAAAAGGCACAGGAACCCGTGCCTTTTAAGAATACCATGAAATTATCACGTTCCGACAGCCTGTTTTCCCCCGCCCTCATTTCCTGGAAGTCAGGGGATAACAGCAATGCTTTAAAATACCTTTACGCTTCTTTCTGTTCCAGTTCCTTTTCAAGCTGGACAATCCTGGCATCGATTGTATGCCGATTATAATCTGTATGGACTTGATGCTCGATGCGATCGATATAATGCTCCATTTCTTCAAACATCGCTACCGGTTTGGCGTCGGAAATGCCTCCGTCTAAAACCCGATTGATCCGGTTGTTTGCCCGGGCAATATTCTCCCTGCCCATCAGTTCCATCCGCTTTAGATGCATATCCTTGAGCTTATGCTTCATTTCTTCATACTTCCGCTCCAGTTCAGCCAACTGAACTTCTGCACTTTTATGCGCCTCCTTCAAACTTAGCGCACGATCTTCATAGTGCAGGCTTTCCTTGAAAGCAAATTCCATTAAATCGGTTTCTCCTGACTGCTTAGCAATTTCAGCCTGATGCTTACGTTTTTCAGCCAGATTTTGCGCTTGATTATATTCACGCGTAAACTCTTCTTTCAAAAGATATTGACGTTCAAGCAGCTTACCGACCTTTTCTGTCTCCTGCTCGCATTGACGTAAATATTGATTCAACATTCCAATTGGATTCTTTTGCTCCTTTTTATCCAACAAGTCGTGAAAATCCGCTGAAATCGTTTGTTTCATTCTTGAAAATAAATTACCCATTCCAATTCCATCCCTTCTATTAGTTCTTATTCAACTCTTTCCACTCTCTTTCAAAATTTGAGAATGGGTCCGTTTCTTTCGATACATTTTCATCATTTTCATTCCACTTTTTATAAACCAGGTAAAGAACATAAGCTGCAACCAGTCCTAATATCGCTGGGATATGGGAAATAGCAACTACAAGCACAATAAGGGAGATTGATCCCCAGGCAATCTTGGCTCCTGTGGATTCGGACTTCATGAACTGTTTGAACCCAAAGTATAGGATCGCCAAGCAAATCGCCAAGCTGATTAATGGACCAACATTCGCTAGCAACATGAATAATGCGATCAGTCCTACAATAAATAAACCAAATTTCTTCATTGTTTTCGTCCTCCTTTCCATGTTTATATCTTATCTAGTTTTACGAGTTCGTATAATGAGCCTTAGCTATATTTTCTATTAAGACTTAAGGCGTAGTTGCTATAAGCCCACACTAACGAGAGTGTTTTGTTCCTGAATTTGAGAGATTTACTCGTGTTTGGGCGTTTTACTCGTGAATTTGAGCGTTTTACTCGTGAATTTTGGCGTTTTACTCGTGAGTTCAGCTAGTTTACTCGTGAGTTTTGGCGTTTTACTCGTGAATTCAGCTAGTTTACTCGTGAATTGAGCGTTTACTCGTGAGTTCAGCTAGTTTACTCGTGAGTTTTGGTGTTTTACTCGTGAATTTAGCTAGTTTACTCGTGAGTTCGGACGGCTTAATAGTGGTGGGAAGATGAAGTTTTCCGATAGGGGGTGTGCAGCGGGCGAGCCTTTAATATAAAATTAAATCTTCCGATTGTGGTAAAACCGGAAGATTGTTCGAACTGCCAAATATAGCATCATTAATATAATTACAAATACAAACCTTCGACGTAAACTGACGTGATGGTTTGAGCAATCTCGTCGACAGAACTTTGATGTTCGTTTCGGACAATTTCCCAAAGATACATTTCATTTGTGAAAAACCATCCTCTTGCCACAAGCTCATGGTTTAGTTCAGCCCTTGCCAGCCCATTTTGCTGTGCATATGCGACGTCCTTTGAAATTCGCTGAATGAACTTCATGCGGATCGCCTTCCATTTATTTGAGATGACAGTTGAAATCCCAATGGCCTGTTCGAAAACTTGCATCATATTGCGTTCAGCCTCTGCCATTTTCAAAAAAGCATTAGCTTGTTTATTTATGATATGTTTTGCTTCGTCCTTCGATTTAGGAAAGAAAGAGGTCTCCGCAATTTCATAAAATTGCTCCATGACATTCTCCATTAATACAATTAAAAGATCCTCTTTCCCTTTAAAATGAACATAGGCAGTTCCGTACCCCACGTTTGCCTTTTTGATCATTTGGGAAATAACTGCAGCTTGAAAACCTTCTTGAAGAAATACCTCCTTTGCCGCTTCTAATAACTTTTGACGTGTCATGATTGAGCGCAAATGTCGTTTATCCACTACATTACCATTATCCATCCCGATTCCTCCCCTTATCTTCTAGCATAATGGATTTCTTTAAAAATAAAAAATATTTGCTGGAAAATGTTATTTTGATGATTTTAATATTTTTAATTTTCTGAATTATGTTATTGACACTGTGTCATATTCTTTGGTACGATTCTCCTAGGATCAAACTGACAAAGGAGGATGATTATGAATTCAAAATACACGTTGGATTACGCAAAACAAATGGATGAGAAGGATTCCCTTAAAGGTTTTCGAGAAGAATTTTATTTAAAGCCCAATTCCATCTATATGGATGGCAACTCATTGGGGCTTCTTTCTAAAAGAGCTGAACGCACTCTTTTGGAATCTTTGGAAGATTGGAAGGAACATGGGATTGATGGATGGACACAAGGGAATCACCCCTGGTTTTTCATGGCAGAGGAATTGGGCGCCAAGATTGCCCAATTAGTGGGAGCTTCTCCTGAGGAAGTTATTGTAACCGGATCCACAACTGTTAACCTGCATCAACTTGTAGCTACTTTTTATAAGCCGGAAGGGAAACGCATAAAAATTTTAGCGGATGAACTAACCTTTCCGACTGATATTTATGCTCTTCAAAGTCAGCTGCGTACACATGGATACAATCCGGAAACCGATCTCATCCGCGTGAAAAGCCGCGATGGAAGATTCCTTGAAGAGGATGACATTATCGAAGCAATGACCGATGACATTGCTTTGATCATCTTGCCAACGGTCCTGTATCGCAGCGGTCAAATATTGGATATGAAACGATTAACTGATGAAGCTCATAAAAGAGGAATAGTAATCGGATTTGACGGCTGTCATTCCATCGGTGCCATCCCGCATTCATTCAGCGAATGGGATGTGGACTTTGCGTATTGGTGCAATTATAAACATTTAAATGGCGGTCCTGGCGGTGTTGGCGGCCTATATGTAAATCGAAAACATTTTGGAACGATGCCTGGATTGGCTGGATGGTTCGGGTCCAAAAAAGATAAACAATTCGATATGGAGCATACATTAACACCAGCTGAATCAGCAGGCGCGTATCAAATTGGAACGCCACATGTATTAAGTTGTGCACCATTAATTGGGTCTTTAGAAATTTTTATCGAAGCTGGCATTGAGAATATCCGGGAAAAATCCCTTAAAATTAATCAATATTTAATAGACTTAATTGAACACGAGCTGGAAGACATGGGATTTTTCATTGGAACCCCTAGAGAAGACATACGCCGCGGGGGTCATGTAAGCCTTGAGCATAAAGAAGCTGCACGGATTTGTAAGGCATTGAAAGAAAACGGTGTCATTCCGGATTTCCGTGCACCAAACATCATTCGTCTTGCACCAGTTGCACTATATACTTCCTACGCAGAAGTTTGGGAAGTGGTACAAATACTCAAGAAAATCATGTCGGAAAAACAATATGAAAAATTCAAGAATGAACGAGAAGTGGTTGCATAACGCTAATACCCGCTTCCCTCGAATTTGTTAGTCGGTTAATATGGGCGGTCAGTATACGCTTAAAGAGGTGTGAACTAACTGCCCGGGTAAGATAAAGTCTTTTGGGATAAAAGGGGATGAACTATGGAGAATAAACATACTCAATTGAATCTTAAAGATGATCCTGAGAAAGGATTAAAACGTAATCTGGAAACAAACCAGCTTTCCATGATCGCGATGGGCTGTGCCATCGGGACGGGACTATTCCTTGGCAGCGGGCTTGCCATTCAAGCGGCAGGGCCAAGTGTATTGCTCAGTTATGCACTCGGGGCGTTCATTGTCTTACTATTGATGGGCTGTTTAGCCGAAATGACGGTTGCCCATCCCACTTCCGGATCTTTTGGGGCCATTGCTGAAAAGTACATGACTCCAATGGCAGGCTATCTTGTCCGCTATTCTTATTGGATTGCCAATGTTTTGGCTGTTGGGGTTGAGGTAAGTGCAGTCAGCGTTTATATGAAGTATTGGTTTCCGACCGTGCCGGGAATCGTATGGATTTTATTGTTTGCAGGTATCCTGATTTATGTAAATGCTACTAGCGTGAATACATTCGCTACATTTGAGTATTGGTTCTCCTTTATTAAAATAAGTGCCATTGTTGGTTTTATCCTTCTTGGATCCTATATACTATTCGGTTCATCCGAACGGCCACATATAGGACCTGAGAACTTTGTAAATGAAGGCGGTTTTTTCCCATTCGGCGGGTGGGGAATGTGGGTAGCCGTATTTATTTCTTTATTCAGCTTTCTTGGAACTGAAATGATAGCGGTTACATCAGGGGAAGCAAAAGATCCGGATGCAGCTGTTCCAAAAGCATTAAAAGCGACGGTCTTCCGTTTATCGACTTTCTATGTGTTGACAATTGGGATCATGTTGATGATCGTTCCGTGGAAAACAGCTGGAATCGAGGAAAGTCCATTCGTAAAAGTAATGGAAATCCTGAACATTCCAGGTGCATCCGGGATTATGAACTTTATTATTTTAACGGCTGCTTTATCTGCCATGAATGCTCAGCTCTACGCTTCGACACGTATGATGTTTTCATTAGCGCGCGGGAAAAATGCACCTGGCTTTTTAGGAAAGCTAAACAAAAGGGGTGTTCCTGCAAAAGCACTTGCTGTCTCTACCACTGGGATTTTCATTGCTGCAGGCGTACATTCGTTACTTCCTGGTTCTTCCTATGCCTTCATGATGGGGATTTCCATGTTCGGTGCTATGTTCACATGGCTTATGATCTTCATTTCTCATTTGTTTTTCAGGGTGAAATGGGAGAAAACAGGCGGACGCAAGTTACCGGTAAGGATGATGGGTTTTCCCTATTTAACGATACTAGGAGCCGTTCTTCTATTTAGCTTAATGATTACGACATGGTTTACAGATTTCAAAATCATGCTTCAATTCGGGATACCTTGGTTACTATTTTTAACTGTTGCTTATTTTGTTTCAAAAAGAAGAAATATTAACCATAATGTAATGGAAGAATCTCTGGAAAAGAAGATAGAATAGAATGACGGAATAAATAGTTTTTTTGAAATATGAAAAGTGAGGGGATTGCGGAATGAAGAATATGGATAACAATGAACAAACAATAACTGGTCTAGAGAAAGAAATTCAAACCGATTTTCAAAAATCGATGTCTTACGGAGATTATCTCCACCTTGATAAAATATTAACTAGTCAACATAGATGTTCCGATCATCATGATGAAATGCTTTTTATCATTATCCATCAAGCGAGTGAGTTATGGATGAAGCTCATTTTACATGAGCTGACAGCAGCTACTCAGTGTATACGCCAAAACAAGTTGGAACCCTCGTTTAAAATGCTGTCGCGCGTTTCGAGGATCCAGCAGCAATTGATCCAGTCATGGAGTGTCCTTTCAACCTTGACACCGGCTGAATACATGGAGTTCAGGGATAAACTGGGGCAATCTTCCGGATTCCAATCTTATCAGAATCGTTTGATTGAATTTGCGCTAGGAAACAAAAATGTCCATACACTATCAGTCTATCAACATCAGAAAGATCTATTCGAGCAAATGCAGCAGGCCCTTCATGAGCCAAGTATTTATGATGCGGCGATTAATGCCCTTGTAGCGCGTGGATTACCCATTGATCAAGAAGCCATCAGCAGGGATTGGTCACAAAAATACGAACCAAATACAAGTGTAGAAGAGGCGTGGCTGACAGTTTACCGCGATGTCGAACAATATTGGGACTTATATGAGCTGGGCGAGAAGTTAGTGGACATCGGCCATCAACAGCAATTATGGCGTTTTAATCATATGACCACAGTGGAAAGAATTATTGGTAATAAACAAGGTACTGGCGGATCATCAGGTGTAACGTATTTAAAAAGAGCTCTAGACCAACACTTTTTCCCAGAACTATGGAGCCTAAGAACGAAGCTATAAGAGATGGAGGTAAATGCATGGGAACATGGATTGATATTTCACAACGTCTGGATGAAAACGTTGCAGTCTGGCCTGGAGATACCCCTTTCTCATACAAAGTCAATTGGAGTAAAGAAGAGAGTGGATCTGTCAATGTAGGACAAATCAAAATGAGTATCCACACTGGTACCCATATTGATGCACCTTTTCATTTTGATAACGATGGAAAAAGAGTGATTGAACTGGATCTCGATTTATATATGGGAAATGCCCGAGTCATCCATTTGCCAAACAAGACAAGCATCGGTGTCAATGAATTATCCAATCTGGGTCTACAAGGCGTGACGCGACTGTTAATTCGGACTGACGCTTGGAAGGATAGATGTGTGTTTCCACAAACTATTCCACATATCCAACCAGAATTAGCGGCATATCTTTCAGAACTCGGCGTTCGTCTTATTGGTCTTGATTTGCCATCCGTAGATCCATTGGATAGTAAAGAACTGTCTGCCCATCATGAGCTTGCCGGTCATGGAATTCATATTTTGGAAGGGCTTGTATTAGACGATATAGGGCAAGGGAATTATGAATTGGCAGCCCTCCCGCTTCCATTAGTTGAAGCAGATGGAAGTCCGGTGCGTGCTGTATTGAAAAAATTGCCCTAACAAAGTTTACCAAAAAACAAGCCAGATCAAAAAATGATCTGGCTTGTTTTTTTGTTTCATTAAACACCGTACTTATTAGTCAAGCCGATTTCCCTTCTCCCCCTTTATTGAGATAATCATGACTTTCTAATTTATCTCCCTAAACCAAGTTCATTTATGTTATAATTTTCAGAATTCACCGTTCAGAATGGAGGTCCGAATATGGAAAACTTTTATTTGTTCATGATCATGTGCATTCTTCTCATCATTTTACCTGGTCCGGATACGGCGATAACCACAAGGAATACCGTTACCGTGGGGACGGCGGGAGGTTTTAAAACGATGTTCGGTACGTGCTGTGCGCTTTTTATTCATACATCAGCTGCCGTATTTGGACTATCGGCAATCATTGTGAAATCGGCTTTATTATTTTCCATCTTCAAATATGTCGGTGCCGTTTACTTGGTATATCTAGGCTTCAAGACTTTATGGGGATTAAGGAATAGGCAAGTGGCTGCAGCGACAGAAACGTCCGTCAAAAGTAAGTATGAAAACCAGTCTTGCTTTAAGCAAGGGTTCCTTACCAATCTGCTGAACCCTAAAGTGGCCGTTTTCTTCTTAACGTTTCTGCCTCAGTTCGTGGATCCAGGCAAGGATACGTTTATGCCCTTCCTGATCATGGGCATAACGTATACCGTTTTAACTGCAATGTGGTTTGTATTTTATATCTATCTGTTGAACCAGATTAGTGCCTTTATGAAAAAGCCGAGAACTCAGGCGATTTTCGAGGGAATAACAGGGACGGTATTGATTGGTTTTGGGATAAAGCTAGCTCTGGAAAAAGCTCATAATTAATCTATTAAGCCCCCACAATGAACTGCACCCTAATTGTTAGACACCATCTAACTGTTGGAGGTGCGGTTTTTATTTTAGGCTGTTTTCACATACTTTGTTGCTATTTACCAGGTAGTGAGTTGTGGTTGATTTCCCCTCCAGATGCTCGCTTTCCGCGGGGCGGGCGGTGAGCCTCCTCGGCGTAAACGCCTGTGGGGTCTCACCTGTCCCGCTGCTCCCGCAGGAGTCTCGCACTTCCGCTCCAATCAACCTTAAATAGTTTCGTTTTAAAAACAACAATCTTTACGAAAAGAGCCTTATTTTAAAAAGTAGAAAAAGGCTGGCTCTTGATTCTGGTGAAGATGCAGGGATTGTACCTTTAAGTTATGGTACAATTACAAAAACCATAATTTAGTGTTTTTAAATTCAAGATATTCCTGTAAGCAAGGAGATACACATGAAAACTATTGAGGTTAAGAAAACAAAAGAGCTCGGAGTGGGTTCACTTTCTTTCACCCTATGTTTAATCGGAATATTATTTACCTTTCGATTTGGAAATAAATTTTGTATTGGAGATAGTATTCTAAATAATATCGGACTGAGCACATGGTCAAATGGAGAAACAGGCATTCATTATACAATGATCTATTCAGCTATATTTTTCATCCCTTCTTTTATTATTGGTCATATTCATCCCGATAATAGAGGAGCAAAAGCAGGGGGGATTATATCAGGGTTCCTATCAGTTCTTATCATACTATTACTGATAACAACTATTATCTCTTTTTTGTAAAATGAGCTTATTGAGGACTGTTTATTCCACATAGGAATAAGGTCAAATTAAAGGGTATGAGCCCAGTTGAACACCGAACCCATACCCTACCCGCGGAACTTTTTGTGTACACTTCAATTGGCTTTTCATTTCATTGGTCACTCAACATATCCATTTACAAAAAATCCAATCGTTTCGAGCTCCTCTTCAGTTAAATCCCGTTTTAACCCTTTAGCCAATTCCTGCTCCATTAATGCTCGATTTCCCCGATGGTCGACCACGGTTCTGGCACATTCCTTCATTAGTTTAAGCTCCGCCTCCATTTCCAGTCTCGTGCAGGGAAGATCATGATGGGAGAGTATATATGTATCGGCATCATAGGCTTCAATTTTCTTAACGAGCAGCGAGGCCTTTTCAGCCGTATAATTCCATTTTTCGGCATAAAGATTGGCATAAAAGCAGTCTCCCAGAAATAATGTTTTTTCCTCTGGAACATATATGATGCAGGAGTCTTTGGCATGATCGCCGCCTACATGTTCGATTACACATGTTACATTGCCGAGATCGATTGTCACCTTTTTTTCAAAGATAATATCGGGCAGGGGCAGGGAAATCTTTCTATTTGTCCCATGTTCCAATTTAATTGCATCGGCGCAAAAGGAAATCTCCGTCCCTTCTTCGACCCGTTGATCAAGGGCCTGATCTTCCCATGAAAGCTGCTGCATATCTTTAATATTGTTGTATGTTTTTTCATGACAAATGACCGGAATCCCGATATTCTCCAGTCCGAATACATGGTCCCAGTGAGAATGGGTAAGTACAAGGAAATTCCCGTTTAGATCATTCCGTAGCAATTCGTCCTTAAAGAGCTGTGCATGCTGGACGGAGTTACCGGCATCGATGATGAGCGTTTTCTTGGTTCCGGAAACGGCAGCAAGTACCGGCCGATCCGTTTCCTGGACTGGAGGCAGGTAGACGATATGTTTCGATAGATGCTGTAAGGTTTGCATGTTTCTGTTCTCCTTCGGATAATGGATGATATCTCCAAGATTGTTTAGCTTTCCTCAATTATAGCAAATTGCACATTTGTTAATTAGTCAATGATCCATTTTAAACGGATTTCCTCCGTAAAAAGACAACAATCGCTGAGATTGCTGTCTTTTGGTCATCATTCAAATGAACCTCTTCCAATATACCGTTATTTTCGAAAGGGCATTTAAAAAGGTCGCTTTAAAGAAAGATTTTTCCTTTTTCTGATCTTCAGGTGGTTCTATATATCTTTTATTTTCCGCGACGAGTGTACTACCCGAGATTTTTGACTCGATGGCCCCTATCAATTGCGTTGCAAAATTTTCACTATCAATTATCACCATCGATTCTGTATTTAAAAAGGCAGATCGCGAATCCAGATTGAAGGAACCGACTGCACTTAATCGCTGATCATATACAGCCGATTTACCATGCAATGAATAAAGCTTTGAATATTCATATAGCTTTGCCCCTGTCTCGACGATACTATCCCTAAGTGCTAAGTAACCGGAAAAAGCGATCACATTCGGGGTTGATGTCACCGAGTTGGTAAGTATGGTCCAATCAGCTTTTGAATTCATATTCTTTGGTACATATTCCTTCATGGGACCCGTAGGAACAATATAGGGACTCTGGATAAATACCGATTTATTGGCGTTCGCAGCAATGTCCACTAGAGATCTCCACACAAAAGGGTGTTTATTGAAACGTTCGATTGGATTATAAATGAAGGACACTTTTTTTGTAGGTGTTGTAGACTTGCTCCAATCGATGGCCGGATTAACGAAATCGGCATTAGTTTGCATAGCTTTGCTGTATTGATTAAATAATGTATCTCTGACGCGTTTTCCTTGTGCCTTTTGCCTTTTCGAAAGATCCGCAAAGACTTTGCTTGTATACGGATGAGTCCATAATTCATGTATATATGCCTTCATTTCAACGATTACACTATCTTTCTCCTGTTCAGCATTGAAAATGAGTACATCCCGGTCATAGACATAATTTTTGGGCGCGTTTTTTGCTAAATACTTATCGGCGATATTCCTGCCTCCGATGATGCCTAACTTTCCATCTGTAGTGATTATCTTGTCATGGAGGCGGTTATGCCAGGTCCAGGGCTTAAATGGCTTAAAGGTTTCGTAGTACCTTAATTCAATGTTTTCATGCAATGCCAGTGCATAACGGACACCGCTTAATTGACCTCTAAGTCCATGAGAAATTCCATCCAGAAGGATTCTAACCTTGACACCGCGGTCAGCAGCTTCGAACAAGGCTCCAAGAATAAGTTCACATGATTTTCCTTTTCCAAAAGCGTAGTAGGCAATATCGATTGAGTGCTGTGCTTCCTGGATCATTCGCATGCGGGCGAGTCCCGATTCATAACCATCTTCGAGAAGCAGGACACGATCCACGGTGGAATCCTTCTCTCCCAAATATGCACTTATATGTTTAATCGGCCTATCTTCTTCTTTTTCCTTGAGGAAGTAGAAAAGGACCACTGCCGTCACCACTACATACAGGAAATATAATAGAAGAACGAGCAGAAATCCTTTAATCATCGTTTGTGCAGTCATGGCACTCTCCCCCTTTACCCGATATTTTATTACTATTCGTAATAAGTACGGACTCTATTCAACATCTTCAAGCTTAAATAAATCCTCCAAAGAATAAGCCCTCTGGCTTGTTAGCCTTGAGGGTTCCAGACTGTAGACAAACTTGAACTGCCCCGTAAATGTTAGACACCAAACTAACATTTAGGGGGTGTTTTTTTATGGCTTGTACAATTTGGATGTTGATTTCCGCTCAAGAAACTCGCTTTCCGCGGGCGGTCGGGGAGCCTCCTCGGCTTGCGCCTGCGGGGTCTCCCCTAGACGCACTTTTCCCGCAGGAGTCTCGCACCTTCCGTTCGAAACACTTTGTTTTAACATTTAGATGGAACCCCTTTTGCCTATAAACTAAAACCCTCTGTAGTTAGCCAGAGGGTTTATTTCATTTCCAATAGTGAACCATTTCCCTGTCTTAGGACTGAAAGGATGATCCTGGGTGGAACTTGGAGCATTTATTTTTCTTTTAAATGTGACAAAGTGGTGAACATGTTAGCAGCTGCATACTATTATATAGAAGGAGGGATTTTATGCTTAAACAACCTGATGGAATAAGCATCTTCAATTACTGTTTTGCCTTAGGTGTGTCAGAGGTGTTCTTTTTATCCAGCTTTTATCTTTCCATTCTTGACGTTTCATTATTTGCTATTGCCTTACCATTTTCCGCTTTATTTCTAATATTCTCTTTGTACCTGTTCCTCCGAACGCACAAATCCGTAAAGAATTTACCCAATCAAGAAGAACGAAGAAGGGAAATTCATGCGTTCTATCATCAGTCTTTCGGGATTTTCACGATCATTTTTTCCGTCCTACTTTTTACTGCTTTAGCCTATATTCCCTTACTAGAAAACGGAGGGCATTTCTATCTTCTTTATTGTGTACCGATGGCATTACTTTGTTTAATTCCTTCGATTATATCTTATAAAGGAATGAAATTATTCAAACTGGAAACTGACAGGAATTTAACGAAAATCTAAACTGATTATACATGCCCCAAAGTGGATTTGCTTGGATCCATAAGCTTTAGGGGTTTTTTTATGATTCCATCGCTAGGAAATGTAGTGTCAGCTTATTATGTATAAATCATCATCTTGATAGAACATCAAGAAATGAATTCTCCATCATTGAATCTTCGTTATGCTCTTTCCATGTTTTTTAGTTGAATGTATAGGTAAAATGAGGATATAATAAAGATAACTAACATATATAAAAAAAAGACACTGGTTAAACCAGCGTCTTAATGAACAGCAAACTGCATAAAGAGCAGCGGCTTTCTGTGGTAAGTCAGTAGCTACTCAATCATGAAAGTAACCCTTTTCCTACATACATCTGGCCGGATGGTATGGAGGGGGTTACTTTTTTAATGTAACCGCGATTACTGCGACGATTAAAGAGGCGAATGAAATCATTAGCATCAGTCCGTCCATAATAGAAATCACCAGCGACACCCCCTTTCTGAAAAGGAGTGACCGCTGCCCACTATACCAAATTGCTGTTCATTTCTTATTATATCTGTATTTACTTGTTATTTATAGCAAAATATAGATGTAGAGAATTTTTTGCATGTATATGCCTTTATTCTTCCACTACACGGCCATCTTTATAAATGTGGAACCACCCAATCGTTCCTGAGCCGCCTTGATCCATCCAATCTTTATTTGCTGCTTTATATTTGTAATATGATTTTCTTTTGCCATCTTTCAGCAACCTGCCATCACCGCTGAAAACGATATTGTTACCCAGCTTTTTTTTACCTAACGCGATCGCGTCTTTCTCTGTAAACTGTTTTCTTTCTACTTTATTTTCGTCTAAAGCTGCCCATGTCAACGGGCCAACGATACCATCCGAGGCCAAATTATGATCCACCTGAAACTCTCTTACGACATTTTGTGTTTGGGTACCAAAAATCCCATCAACGCCTACAATATATTTAACATCTTTAAGGCTTTGCTGTAGATCTCTTACATAACTAGAACGGGAGCCTTTCCGGAGGGTCGGGCGCGTTTCCGCTTTCGTTTCGATTTTCTCGGTTTGATTGTCTTTTGATGCTGCGTGGGTAATTGAAGTTCCCGTTCCTAGAGGGGCCATCATCAATGCAACGGCTGGAAAAATGACCAATAATTTTTTCTTCAACGTCATATAACCTCCATTCAAATATACACTCCTGCAGAATCTGACTTTCTTTCCTTTGGAGCCCATTCATTATAACGTAAGAGGTCATTCGATTGACGTTTTATTACTTTAATTATAAAAAATGGTAAATAATATCCACGGTGTGCATTTCAAAAAGTCAGCATATCATGGAAACCCCGATTCTTGAATAAAACCAAAATAATCCCCTAAAGGGGATTATTTCAGACTGTAGACAAACTCGATGAAAATCGAGTTTGTCTATTTTTTATGAGTTGTACAATTTGGCCGTTGATTTGAACGTAAGGCACTCGCTTTCCGCGGGCGGTCGGGGAGCCTCCTCGGCTTTCGCCTGCGGGGTCTCCCCTAGACACGCTTTTCTAAGCAGGAGTCTCGTTCACCCGCTCCAATCAACTTTGTTTTAACAATTAGATATAACCGCTTTGAACTGCCCCGTAAATGTTTACTTCCCTTTTTTTCATTGATGGCTTTTTGATCGATTTTTGTATAGATGCGTTCCACTTCAATTTTGTCATGCAGCAGAAGTTCCCGGTTTTCTTTTAGCAGTTCATCATAAGATTTCTTTCTCCTAGACATTTTTTAATTCACCTCTCAAGTGATTGAATTCCTTTTGCAGGACAACAACCGGAAGCTCGTATAGTTGTTTATTATATTTTTTAAAAATCCCGAATTTTAGAAGTTCTTGTATAAGTTCCTCTTTTTTTGCTTCTCCCTTTGTACTTAATTGGGTAATCATCAAGGACCCTCCTTAACAAAAATGCTGACTTTTGGTATTTGGGGTTGCCTAGCATCCCACTTGAAGAATCTCCTCTTCTTCCTATTGCTTCCCCATATAAGGGCATGCTCTGCAAAGTCTTCACATTTCCTTACTTGTTCGTATGTAGGGCTTTCCTGGTGCATTTTCAATACTCGATCAAATACACCAAATCCACATTGCTATTACCTAATCCACTATAGTTGAAAATGATTCTCATTGTCAATTATATACCTCTGCTAATTATATGAAGGATGAACATCAGGAATGGATATTTCCATAAAAAGTAAAACCTTCCCTATATCTTTAATGAGGCCGGAACTTTAACATTCAGCTTTAAAAAAAAGCCCGTTTTCACTCATTAAGAGTAAACAGGCTTTTTGTAAGTCTACTATCCCAAACATGTACTAGCTTGAACTGCTTTTCTTTATGAATATCTTAAATCTTTGTATTAATAAAATTTCACAATATCTTCAAATGCCAGGAACGTCTTTTCTCCTGGTTGTTCATTGGGCTCACCAAATGGCATTTGAGCTATCAATGACCATTCCCCTGGAATATCCCAAGTTTTCTTCACTTCTTCATCAATGATCGGATTATAGTGTTGTATTGATGACCCAATGCCTTCCGCTGATAAAGTCATCCATATTGCATACTGCAACATAGCACTTCCTTGATGGGACCAATATGGAAACTGTTCTTTATATGATGGTGCTTTTTCTTGCATTTGCTTTATCGTTTCTTGATTTTCAAAGAATAGGATTGTGCCCACTCCATCACGAAATCCTTGTAATCGTTCGACAGTTGCCGCAAAACTCTCTTCTGGAACGCGCGAACGAAGTGTTTCTTTTACGATATCCCAAAACTTTTCATGTTCGTCATTCATCACTACCACCACTCGTCCACTTTGCATATTAAATGAAGTTGGTGCATGTAAAGCGGTTTTTAAAACTTCATTAATTCTTTCTTTCGTAATATTTTCATTCTTTTTCACCTTACGGATCGAACGGCGATTGATGATTGCTTCTTTTAAATTTGTTGTAGTTGCTGACATTTTGATTCCTCCAAATTATGTTTAATTTAATATGATAGATTGATATTTATTTAATAGCTCAGAACGTTATTAGCAATTCCCCTTACTATCGCATTGCAAGCCATCAAATTCATTCAGTTTATTTTTTGCTGCTTCCTTCTCTATGACTTGCGCTAACCTTTCTTTGCTAGCGAGTCCTTGGATCACTTCATCACCAATGATAAATGTTGGAACAGCCCTAATATCCGCTTCTTCATAGGCATGTTTTAGTGCTTCTTGATGCACTTCACGATACTTCCGTGACACTAACGCTTCTCTAAAAGCACCCTCGGAAAGATCAACTTCACCTGCTAATTTTGTCAATACTTCAATATCTTCAATATTTTGTTCCTCTTGAAAAAATGCTGTAAAAACTCTGTCATGGAACTCATTACCTTTTCCGTGCTCCTTTGCAAACTGGCACCCTTCGAACGCCAAATGTGTATATGGGTGCGGAGAAACACGGGGTAGACGCATTTCAATCCCTAGTTTTTTCGCAACAGGAAGAATATAAGAATCCCATGAACTCAACTTATCAGGTTCTTTCCATGGATCAATTTTCGAATATGGACTAGGACGCAGTTCAAATGGCATCCACTCCACTTCTACATCTTTTTCCTTCACGATTTCGTCTAAAGGACCTTTGCCCAAAAAACAAAATGGACATATAAAATCAGAATACGCTTTAATTTTCACTGTCATATGATATTCCCTCACTTTTTATCATTAGCTCCCATTTGTAACCAAGTTAGTTACAATAAAGAGTAAAAAAATATGCTTTCTCTAAATATAGAATGCACTGGATTTAGTAGTACGTAATTGAGTGCTGCTTGCGGTTGTACTGTTATGTGTTTTACCTTGCTGTAATCATTTTAGTTACAGGTGATATATAAGTCAAGCATTATTTTAAAAAAGCTTTAAATCGAAATGCAAGAAAAAAAGTTTGCAGAGGAAGTGAATCTTTCTCTGCAAACTTTTTTATTAAGCACCCTTACATCTCAATGTGTTCTTTGACGGGTTCTCTCTTTTTCTTTCTCTGTTTTTTCGACTTTTTAAAGTATAGCAATTCGTATATACATGGAATGACGATGAGTGTGAGCAGTGTTGATACAGCTAACCCGCCAATGACAACGATTGCTAAGCTTTGTGAAACAAGACTTCCCGTTTCCGCCTTTTTATATAAAAGAGGCAGCATGGCGCAAATGGTTGCTACAGCCGTCATAATGATCGGACGGAATCTCGTAGCTGTCGCTTCAACGATCGCATCTCGGATAATCATTTTTTCTTCGTTTTGCTTGACTCGATCGAGAAGCACAATAGCATTTGTCACCACAATTCCAATTAACATGAGCGCACCCAACAGTGCTGTAATATCCACTGGAATACGACTGATTACCAATCCTAACACTGCTCCGATCGCAGCGAACGGCAATGAAAATAAAATGGCGATCGGTGCTTTAATTGATTTAAAGGTTAAAACCATGATCAGAAAGACGATGCCTATCGAAATTAACATCGTAAGGAACAAATCGGTAAAATCATCTGCTTGCTGGGCACTGGCTCCCCCAATATAAATATCTACATCCTTCGGAATCTTAAGCCCCTTGGTCTCCTTGTCTCCAAATATCTCAAGATTTATTTTGCTAGCAATATCAGAAAGTTTGGCAGGATCGACCGTTGCCGTTAATTGAAGATACGTTTCTCCGTCTTTATGGAACTGGGTTGTTGCACTCTCCTCGCTCTTTAATGAAGCAACTTTCGATACCGGGACTAAACCGCCATCTGTCATTATAGGTATATTCTTTAAATCCTTTGGTTTTTTAGGATCTAAGATTGGTTCAAGGACTACAGGTGTCTGCTTATCCGCAAGCGTGATATTGCCGATTGGGGTTTTATTAAGCATGATACCAAGTTGTTGACCTATTTGTTCTGTGTTGCCTTTAGCCGGATCTACCTTGAATGAATAAATGGTTTTCTTTTCGTCCTGGTTCGTTGTAACATCTTCAATCCCTTTAATATCTTGAATTTTTCCTTTGATCTTATTAGCCGTCAGCTCCAAATCTTCCGCACTGCTGCCAATTACATCTATCGTAATGTTCGTCTTTGAAGCCCCCATCATAAATGAAGATGCGGTGGTCGTAAGCTTCGCACCAGGATAGTTTTCTTTTTGCTTTTCGATTTCCTCCAAGATGGTATCTATGTTTGCTTTATCCTTCACTAAGAGACCGAATGTAGCTTCTGTAGGTGATGTGACTGCGCCGTATTGAGCACTTTCGGCAGAGTTTCCTAATTGCATGAACACATTATCCACATCACTCATATCCTGCATTTTCTCTTCGAGTTCTATCGCCTTTTCTTTTACTTTATCAAAGGGCTGATCATTTGGATAAGTCAACGTCACTGAGACATAGTCAGCTGAAGAATTGTCAATCGCCCCTTTTGGCATGGCAAAATATGTACCAATGGAACCGACAAACAACAGCAACGCAACAATCAGGACAACCCATTTATGGTTTAATGACCAAGTAACCAGCTTGGTAAAACGCTTAGCTGGTCGATGTTTTGGCAGCTTCGCTCTTTTCAGCAATCCCGCACTCATTAAAGGAACAACCGTTAATGCGACAATTAAAGAAGCCAGCAATGAATAAGTGACCGTTAAAGCGAAAGGAAGCAGAAACTCTTGAAGCCCTCCGTTCAATAAAGCTACAGGCAAGAAAACGGCTACAGTAGTAAGGGTTGAAGCTGTTATCGCCACTCCTACCTCTTTTATTGCCTCCATCACCAATTGGATGGAAATCTTCTCCTGCTGCATTTTCCGGAAAATATTTTCAATAACAACAATACTATCGTCCACTAAGCGCCCAATGGCTACAGCGACACCGCCTAGCGTTAAAATATTCAGCGTCACCCCCGACAATGACAGCAAGAATAACGTAAAGCCAAGAGATAGCGGTATGGACACGATTGTAATAAATGTAGACCGTATATTTCGTAAAAAGACCATGATCACAATGGTGGCGAATAGCGCACCTAGCAGCACTTCTTTTACCATCGTCTGAACAGAAGTCTCCACCATATCAGCTGTAGATAAATAGATGGTCGATTTCTGGTCACTATACTTTTCATTGATTTCTTTTGCTGTTTTTTCAACCTCTTTACTGATTGTGACAGCATTTGATTGGCTGTCCTTGATAATGCTAATATCAATGCTTTCTTTTCCATTAAAACGACTGATGAGATTACCATCTTTCGCTTCATCAACTTTCGCAATCTCTCCAAGTGTGACATTTGGAGTGACCTTTAACGCTTTTAATTTTTCAATACTTGTTAAATCCCCGATAACCTTAATGTTACTAGCCTTCCCATCGATCACTTTTTCGCCTACGGCTAGAGCTGTATTCTGACCGTTAAGGACATTCATGACATCTTGGATCGAAACTTTCTTTTTAGCCAATTGTTCATTATCCACTTTGACTGAAAGAACAGATTGGGAAATTCCAAATGTCTGTACATCCGAAACTCCTTTAATATCTTTATACAGAGGCTCTAATTCCTTCTTCGCAAAGTCTATATTTTCAGCTGTTAATCCGTCCTTAAAAGTAACAGCTATAAATGAAATGGGAATCATTGATGTATTTAGCTGTGTAACAGTCGGTTTTGCCATGCTTTGTGGCAATGCTACATTGTCTAAAGCCTCTTTAACATCAAGTTTTGCTTGTTTCATATCCGATCCGGATTCAAAGAATAGATCTACTTTTGAAAACCCATCTCCCGTTGTGGAGTATATTGAGCTCTTTCCCTTAACTCCAGTGACTGCTCTTTCAATCGGATCTGTAACTTGTGCTTCCATCGTTTTCGAATCGGTGCCCTGCCCCATCGTGATAATCGTAACTTGTGGATTATCAGCAGATGGTAAAAATTCCATCGGCAGTTTGAAATAACTAACAACACCTATCAACAAAATAAATATGGTTACCAATGATACGGCAGCCTTGTTCTTAAATGACCACTTAGTAAAAAATTCCACGCACACATCTCCCCTGATTGTAAATTAAAGAAAATAATTCCATTTTTAATATTACCATATATTACTATTTAAAGTGTATAAAAATTATAACTTTTTACCCAGAATTTGCGAGACATGGCAGGGCCTTTCGCTCCACATAAAAAAGGGCTGCCGCAGCAACCTCAATTATCAAAACTTTATTACTTGTAACCTTTTAAAAAAAGCATAATGATCGCCAATATGATAAGACAGATAAATAATAAAGGTCCGATGCCTGAACTATACACGAAGTATACAGTGATATTGCGGAAAGCCATCACAACAAGGAATAGGAGTAACAGGATCCCTAAAATAATGATCAGAGCGGTATTTTTATTCCGATACAACGTAACCAGCCCCATTTTTAAAGCTTTATTTGCACGAAAGCATGCCCCACAACATCATTCCGTTAAGAAACAATATGCCGCCAACATTTTGTACTATTCAGTATTTCGTTAAATACCTTCCAGTAGCGAGAAAATAAAAAAGGGGTGTACAATTTGAACGTTGATTAGATAGGGCACTCGCTTTCCGCGGGCGGTCCGCCCTCGGCTTGCGCCTGCGGGGTCTCCCCTAGACACGCTTTTCCCGCAGGAGTCTCGAACACCCGCTCCAATCACTTTGTTTTAACATTTAGATGGAACCCCTTTTGCTAGAAGGATTAAAACTTGAGGACATAAGGATGCTTTTTAAACATGATTCTATTAAGCGAGATCAACTTGAAATGATTACTTTAGATCAACTGATCCAGCGAACCATTTGGTTCGTAAAATGGAGGCCGCCATTGTGTTGGGGACAATTGTAACAATTGGAAATACGCATGATAGACACATCTTAGAGCCACTTGTTGGACAAGTAATTGAAAAAGTTGGGAAACCAGAAGCTGCTGCTGCAGATGCAGCTTATAAAACACCGGCGATTACAAGCTATCTATTTGGTCATAAAATAACACCGGCTTTACCGTATTCACGTCCTCGAACAAAAGAAGGATTCTTCTGCAAACATGACTATGTTTACGATGAACATTTTGATTGTTACCTTTGCCCATCGGACGAGATTTTAAAGTACTCAACAATGAATAAAGAGGGCTATCTCGAGTACAAATCACCAAAACACATTTGTGTGACCTGTCCATTTTTATCAAAGTGTACCGAAAGTAAAGGCCATGAAAGGACCTTGCCATGTCCAATTGGCCATCTTCTTTATATTCATGGCAGGGAATTTCAAAAGGGGTTCGGAATGTTTTAATTCCGAACCCCTTTTGTCTACAAACTGAAAGGGTTGCCGCAGCAACCCTTTTTCCCGAAACTGTAAAAATGAACCTACAACTCTTGAAGTTCATTGATCGTTAAAAACGTATACCCTTCGTTCGTTAACTCTTGTATTATCCCTTCAATCGCTTGAAGTTCTTTACCCGTATCATCATACATCGGATGCATCAGGATGATCGAACCTGGTTTTATATTTTCCTTCACATACTTCACTTTATCAGAAGCTGAAGTGTAATAGCTATCTGGTTCCAGATTCCAGGTAATGGTTTCTCTATCATTTTTATTTAAGTAATATGGCAAGCCAACGATCTTTTTCCCATTTGATGGCCGAACGTCAATTTCACCCTTATATCCGGAGTTTTGAATTAATTTATCCGTTTTCTCGATTTCCGCTTTGATATAGGAGGGCGATTTAAAAACCATTCGCCTGTGGGAATACGTGTGATTCCCAATCTGGTGTCCGGCTTCCGCTATTTTCCCAGCTTCCTCTGGGTACTTTTCGATTTCGTTACCAATCAGGAAGAATGTAGCTTTTACATCGTATTTATCCAATAACGGCAGGATCTGATTTACATTCTTCGATGGACCATCATCAAAAGTCAAAGCGACCACTTTTTGATCCGTCTCTACCTTATCGGTTAATCCTCCGAATACCTGATATGTTCTCGAATTCATCAATTTATACGTACCCAGCAATAGCAGGAAAACAACCAGGATTCCCAACCCAATGAATCTCAGTTTCTTTTTCATGACTATGACCTATCTTTCTAAAAGTTTTTAAATTCATGACTTATTATAGCAAATCACTGAACGAAAAAACTTATTGCTCTCTTCCGAACGAACCGTCCACATTCACTTTACATGGATCAATTCAAAACGCTCACACACCAGCAACATATCTTCTTTAAAGGTTTGGCCTATTTTGTCCAGTGCTTCTTTCAACCATTTTTCATGTGCATCCCACCAGTATGTATATGTTCGATCTCCTTCCCCTTCTGCAATCGCAAACTCTGCACTCACTTCATTCATCGGCAATACTTCGACCTTCACTGTTTGGATGATGGCTAAGGGCTTATCTTCGCTACTTAAAATAATGCTGTAATCACCCACGGATGGTAATGGTTCATTTTCCTCTTCATAAAAAACATAACCAGAGCAAGTAGCCGTTTTTATCCCATCTATCACTAATTGAGCCAAATGATCGGGATCAGCCCCGAATTGCCACGCACTGACTGACTGAGGTTTTTCTTCACCTTTCCCTTGCCAAAATTCATTCCAATATAATTCCGCTTTAACATTCATTCTATGATCTCTCCATCCTATTTTGTCCTATTTAAAGGCTGAACCGCTGCTTTTAAGAGAAATGCAGAAATGATCAAGTCACGCATGATTCGCCTCTTCATGTTCTCAACTAAGTCACCATTCTAAATCGCCTAATATCGGATTCACCAGTTTCATAATGTCATATGATACTTCAAACCCCTTGGAGTAACTGGATCAAAACAAAAATCCCCCTAAAAAACATGTTACATTACTTAGCTGTTATTACTAATGTTGTAACAATTTTTGATAAAAGAGTGACAAAAGGTAACTTGTGTATATGACAAGCGATTTGTGATACTCGGTTAGATCCATTCATGATGCAGCCTTAAGGTCAATCATGAATGGGAGATGACTAGTAAATTAAATCGATTAATAAAGGAGAAAAAAACATGAAAACGAAAACACGTAATTTAGGGCTTGCCTGTCTATTATTATCTGCCACCACTTTTACTGCTTGCACCGCAATTAACAATGTCCCAACCGAATCAGTAGAATCTCAAAAACCAGTAAAAAAGATAAGTACGAACGGCCCCCAAGATGCTAAAGAAGTAGAATCGTTCATGAATTCGGTGCTTGTCGATAAGATGGGGAAATACAATGTGAATGGCTCCAATTTTGTAGTTGTCAAAGATGGGAAGGTCCTGTTAAACAAAGGCTATGGTTATGCTGATAAGGATAAGAAAATACCAGTGGATAAGGATACCGTCTTTCAAATCGCTTCCGTTTCAAAGACCTTTACAGGCTTGGCAGCGATGCAGCTTGCTGATAAAGGCGCGATTGACCTGAACCATGATATTCATGAATATTTAGATGGCTTGAAAGTACCCAATAAAACAGGAACTCCACTGACCATGTTTAATTTGCTTACCTATACAAGTGGTGTAGATCTGCCTGATATTACTACATATACCTCACCTGACTATATAAACCAGGAAATTCCGATGAAAGAGTTTCTTAAAGAGCATATGCCGACTGTAGTTCGAACACCTGGAGAATCGTATACCTATGATAACTTTGCCTTTTTATTGGCTGGCTATGCGATAGAAAACGTAAGCGGCCTTAGATTCGATCAATATATGGAAAAGAATATATTCAAGCCATTGGAAATGAGCTCGACAAGTACCCGTTTCACCCCTGAACTACTCGATAGGATGGCTGTACACTATGATGATAAAGGCACGCCACATCCAACTTCCGGTCATGCACCGACAGATGGGCCACAGGGCAGCATTCTTTCTACGGGAGATGATATGGCTAAGTATTTAACCATGTTTCAGCAGCAAGGTAAATTTAAAGGGAAGGAAATTATCAGTGAAAAATCGTTAGAGCAAATGCAATCCTATCAGGTGTTTGCAGATAAGACTCTGCCCATGACAACTGTCGGAGGATTCGAAGGATTCTTCAACGATTTAATGAAGGGTCACCATGTGATTCTAAAAGGCGGAAGCATGCCTGGACATCAATCGTTAATTGCATTATTGCCGAAAAGCAATACCGCCTTTTACATGTCGTATAACAATGATTCCATGATGAGTATAGAAGTATTTGAAGAGTTTATGGATCACTATTTCCCAGAAAAAAAGAAGCCAAAGAAATCCACTTACACGCCTTTAAGCAGTAAAGAAGCCGCTAAATATGTTGGATTATACCAGAACACCCGCTTCCATTTCTTAAAATACAGGTTCACCTATAAGAACGGTAGCTTGTTGCTGGAGGCAGGGCCCTCAGGCAAGCACACCTTGAAGATGGTTCATCCCCTGTTGTTTGAAGATGAAGCTGGAAATAAATTAGCGTTCAAGAAAGATCATCAGAATCGGATTAAATACTTCTATTACACAAGTTCAACAGGTTTGGATTTTATTGCCGATGCACAAAAAATGCCTACAAAGAAGCCTTTCTCAGATGTACCGCATGACAGTTTGTATAAGACACATATCGACAATCTGTATGCATTCGACATATTCAAGACTCAACCAGACAACCGCTTCCATCCGGAAGGTATCATGACACAGGGAGAGTTTGCAGATTTACTTCTTCGTGCACATGGTTGGTTTGGTTTTCCCGATGATATTGAGAAGAATAAAGCGAAAATAATTTCCGGCATTCCTAATTTTAACCGCAATACTGTCATTACAAGACAAACAGCAGCAGTCATGATTCAAAATCTAAAGCAAATCCAACCCGCTCCAAAGGTCAAAATAACTGGAAAAACCGATAAATGGGCGATTGAAGCTACTCAAGCGCTTGTATCACAAGGAATTATTGATCCCGATATTAAACCCAAGGCAGATGGTTCTATAGATTTCCGTTCAAAACAGCCTTTACTTCGTCAAGAAGCTAGTGCATTGCTTGATAAGGCATTTGGTTACTATACACTGCCCCTCAAAATCAAGTAACCAAATGGCCCAACAGAAATACTGCCAGCACCTAGTCATGAATGGACTCTCAATTAAATAATCTGCCAAAAGCCATGAATATCAAAAAGGTAAGCATGGCTTTTGATTTACCTTAACGATAACAAGAAAAACATGTAGCTCTCACAACCGTCAATTCAGCTGTCATTCGCTTTTTTCGCTTCTGTATTCATTTGTTCCCAATCACTTAAATACATACGTTTCATGATTTTTTTAGGATTTTCCAGTTTACTAATAAATTCTAAACTGTTGCCGTCTGGATCATTAAAGTGAATTTTAGCGTGCGCATATTCCCCATGAGGCATGACGAAAGGTTCAATTGGTGCAAATCCAAAAGCCTCTATCTTCAAGCCATACGACTGAGCTCTTTAAATCTTCCAATAATACTTCAAAAGCTATATGCCTGATGGAAGGATGATACTCAACCTCCACTTTTTCCGTTTCCCAAAGCCCCAACCAACTTTTATCCTTTTCAATCCATAGAAAAGCCAGGTTGTCTTCAACCTTATGATCCAACTGCAAACCAAGCCCTTCATAGAATTCATTGGAACGATTCAAATCACGAACCGGTAAATGTGCTTCATATAAACCTCTTATCATTCAATACCACCCTTTTTTCGTCAGATCGAAACCATCCTGATTCAATCCCTTTATCCTATTGTTCTACGGGGCAAATTCAATTTCACCCGTTAATAACAAAGTGATGACGATAACCCAAAATATAAAGAAAGACGAAGAAAAAACCAAAGAAATAATAGGAATCACTCTTTTCTCCGTTTTCTTCAAAATACCTATGATAGAAAGGACGATACCGGTAATCGTAAGGAAAAATGTTATATAATCATCAGCCAGGCTCCCGATATTTGCAACTCTAATAGGTGTAACAAAAACTATAAAAAAGCAAATAATTCCAATGACGAATGAAATAAAACTAATTACACCGTACCTCTTCTGAATAAATGCATCGTTTTCCATCAATCCACCCTTTCATGATCGTAATTTAAATATTTTTTCTCCATAAAAATTATCTCACAAATAATTTTAACATATAATACCAATCGGTAGTTGTGCACAAAAAAGGTTGCCGCAGCAACCTTCCCGATGACAGGATAAAAAACGTTGAATTAAAGCTTCATTTTCATACCCTCATGAGTAGCTTTGAATCCTAAACGTTCATAAAAACGCAGCGTTTCTTCCCGCTTTTTATCTGTCGTCAGCTGAATGATATGGCACCCCCGCTCCTTTGCACGCTCAATCGCATATAGAATCAACTTGCTTCCTATTCCTTTCCCCCGCTCTGAAGATGCAGTCCGAACCCCTTCTATCGTAGCTCTCCAACCTCCTTGATGGGTAATATAAGGAGTGAACGTGATTTGCTGCACCCCAACGATATCCTCACCAAGACATGCTACGATCAATTCATTATTCCCATCTGCATCAATGGATGCAAATGCTTTTAGATAGCTTTCAGGAAGGGGATTTTCATAGCGTTCCCTTTCCCTCCCCAATACATCATCCGCCAGCATCCGTACTATTTCACTTAAGTCTTTTACTGTCGCATTCCTGAATGTGACCATAATATCCCTCCTGTTCAGTATCGCCCTTTTTTTCGTCATGATGGAAACCAATCTTTCATTAATAACTTCAACTAAAAGTTAGGCGGTCCTCTTTTCTGGAGGAAAAATAATGACGGCTTTAAAAATTGGACCAACAAAAAAAGGCCCCCTTTAAAAGGAAGTCCTTCTAAGTAAATCATTATTAGGTAATTGGCGCAGGATTGAAAAGTACCAAATCATTATACAGGCCCCAATGCTCTGCCCAGGTTTTCTTTTTACCGCTGGCCACTTCCAAAATGAGGTGAAATATTTCCCACCCGACATCCTCTATGGTTGCCTCACCTGTAGCGATAGTTCCTGCATTTATATCAATGAGATCTTTCCATTGCTCGGTCAATGTATTTCGTGTAGATACTTTGATGACGGAAGCCATTGCCAGATTATAAGGTGTGCCCCTTCCAGTTGTAAAAACTTGAAGGTGCATGCCGGAAGCGAGCTGCAGCGTTCCGCAAACAAAGTCACTAGCTGGTGTAGCTGCAAAAATCAGCCCTTTTTCTGTTGCTTTTTCACCCGGAGCCAGTACGCCTGAAATGGGGCTGCCTCCGGATTTGGCAATGGAGCCTAATGATTTTTCCACTACATTGGCCAATCCGCCTTTTTTGTTTCCTGGTGACGGATTGGCACTTCGATCGGCATCACCTAAAGCAAGGTAGTTATCATACCAGTCCATTTCCTTTATTAACGCTCTCCCCACTTCTTCATTCACTGCACGGGGCGTCAATAGATGAATCGCATCCCGCACTTCTGTGACTTCAGAGAATAAAACGGTTGCCCCTGCCCTAACTAACAGATCTGTAGCATATCCTACTGCAGGGTTAGCTGTCACACCAGAAAATGCATCACTTCCTCCACACTGCGTACCGATGACCAATTCGGAAACCGGAAACGTCTCCCGTTGCCTGCGGTTCAACTTGATTAAACGTTCCTCGGCCATTTCCATCATGGATTGGACCATTCCCGCAAATCCCTGCTGATCCTGAAGTGAAATGATATCTGAATCGTCCCCGCTTGGATTTATTCTCATTGGAGACAGTTTTTCACACCCCAATCCAACTACCAAGGCTTCCCCGCCGAAATTCGGGTGTTTCGCAAGGTTCTGTATCGTGCGAATGGGAATAATTGCTTCCGGTGCATTGATTGCGACGCCGCACCCATAGTTGTGATTGATGGCGACAACATCATCAACATTGGGATACTTCGGGAGAAGCTCTTTTTTTATCCGGTTCACGACGAAATCCAGAACGCCCACTACACATTGAACGCTTGTTGTAATGCCTAATATATTCTTGGTTCCAACACTGCCATCTTCATTGCGGAATCCTTGGAATGTATATCCTTCAAGCGGGGGTAAAGTTTCGGGTATATCATTTGCTACCGGCAATTCCTTTAAATCCGGAGAAGCCGGAAGCATCACCAGTGTCTCGTCAATCCAGCAGCCCTTACTGATTGATTCAGCCGCATAACCGATAACTTCCCCATAGCGGATGATGGCTTCATTCTCGACTATATCCATTAAAGCCACTTTGTGGCCTTGTGGTACTCTTTCTTTCAATTCAAGCCCACAAGGGAAAACGGTTCCTTGATCCAAGCCCCCCGTATTAACCACGATGGCGACATTGTCCATCCTATTAACCTTAATATAAAGCGGTACCTCCGTCAGTTGCGTTTTTGTATCCACTTTACCACTCCTTCATTCTAAAAAAGCTAACAACATCACTAAAAATACACGAGATGGTTCTTCAGCTAAAATATCTGTTTCAGACACTTATTTTACAAACACCGTTTTAATGGATGTAAAAAACTCTTTTGCTGCTTCTCCTTGTTCCCTGGAGTGGGAGCTGGAGTTTTTCATGCCGCCAAATGGTGCCTGCAATTCAACGCCTGCGCTCTCAGCGTTGACCCTGATCAATCCGGCTTCCATATCGTTAACAAATGAAAGCAAATGTTGGATATTGGCAGTAAAAATCGAAGCACTCAGGCCGTATTCGACGCTGTTCGCAAGTTGCAGGGCTTCTTCGACTGATTCAGCTTTCAATAAAGCAATCACCGGACCAAAAATTTCTTCCTGTACGATTGCCATATCTGACGTGCAGTTATCAAAGATCGTAGGCTCTACATAAAAGCCATTAGCCTGAGTGCCTTCTTCAGCACGCTTTCCGCCAGTTAGAAGTGTAGCGCCTTCCTCGACTCCTTTTTCGATATAGGAAAGAACCGTTTTTAATTGATTTTCGCTAGCGCATGGTCCCATCCATGTCCCGCTGTCCAATCCATCCCCGATGGAAATGCCTTTCGTTTCTTTCACCAGCAACTGCTTGAACTCTTCATAAACTTCAGCTGCAACGATGACACGGCTTGTCGCGGTACATTTTTGCCCCGTCGAACGAAACGCGCCTGTAATGACTGCTTCTACAGCCAGATTAAGATCCGCATCCGCTGCAACGATTACCGGGTTTTTCCCGCCCATTTCAAGCTGGTATTTCGCTCCTCGTGCTAACGCCGCTTGTCCAATCCTTTTTCCAACGCCGTTTGAGCCGGTAAAGGTAATTCCGTTTACATCTTCGTGATCGGCGATGCCCTGCCCGATGACACTGCCCGGCCCTGTGACCATATTGATAACACCCTCAGGTAAACCAGCTTCTTCAAAACACTCCATGATCTTCGCACAGGTGATGGCCGTCTCTGTGGCTGGCTTCACCACAATCGTATTCCCATAAACGAGAGCAGGAGCCATCTTCCAGATCGGGATGGCGATTGGGAAATTCCAAGGTGTAATGACGCCCACTACACCAAGCGGGACGCGCGTCGTGAACATAAGCGCTGAACTGTCGGTGGATGGAATGACATCCCCCACTTTACGCATTCCTTCTCCTGCATAGTATTTCAGGATCGCAATACCGCGTGCCGTTTCCCCTTTTGTTTCTGCAAAGGTCTTACCCATTTCACGTGTTGCACATTCTGCGATTTCATCAATCCGCTTTTCAAGAATATGGGCTACTTTATATAGATACTCCCCGCGCTCTGATCCGGCTAGTTTGCGCCATTTGTCTTTCGCCTTTTTCGCAGCTTCTACTGCACGATTCAAGTCATCCTCGTTAGATTTTTGTACATATCCGACAATGGCCTGTTTATCGGCTGGGTTTAAACTTTTTTCAACTTCTTTTGAAATGGAAGCAACCCATTCACCGTTAATATAGTTAAGATACGTTTTTGTTTGAACTGTAGTTATCATATATAATCCCGCCCTTATTAGATTGATTGAATGGGTGTTTCTTTTGGAAAACGATCTAAAGCATTCTCTAATATCGTTTGCATTGCTGCATAATGTTCTTTTTCCACCGGAAGAATCGGTAATCTGACTGTTTGGCCAACCGGCATTCCCATAATCTCCATACCTGCTTTAATGAGAGAAACGGCATACCCTTTTCGCTGACGGCGAATATTGTTGATTGGCATGATGACCTGTTGGTAAATTTCTTTGACCGTTTCTTGATCTCCGCTCAGAATGCCATTATAGAATTTCCGTGAGATGTGCGGGATGTAATTGGATATCGCCGATGAGTAAGAGTCAAAGCCAAGTGGAACGTAGGCCGACATGGTAACTTCCGCAAGCGGCATTCCGTTCAGCCAGCCAAAACGGTTTCCGAAGGTTTGTGTAAGGAGTCCATTCAACTCCATATTGCCTAGACCGTCTTTGACACCGACCACCTGCGGGACCTCCGCAAGTGCTTCCAAAGTTGGTATTGAAAGTGAAACATTATCACGCTGATATACTATGGAATTTAAGTCTGTACTCTCTGCGATAGCTTTGAAATAAGCCGCCAGACCTGCCTGTTCTCCAGTAACAAGATATGGAGGTAATATTAAATATCCGTCTGCCCCTCTATCCGCTGATATTCTTGCAAGTTCCAGAGAAGTTTGAATATTTCCTCCTACACCTGTGTATACAGGGACTTTTCCACCCGTTACGGATACGGCCACCTCTACCATCACTTCATATTCCTCTTTACTTAACGATGGATACTCTGCTGCCGCACATGCCACGAAAATAGCCTCGAGTCCCTCATCTATTAGAAATTGGATATTTTGTGCGAGTGCTTGTTCATCAAGCTTATTACTTGTTGTGAATGGTGCCACGGGAAATCCGAGAATCCCTTTAGGTGCCTTGCGAATTTTATTCATTATCTATTCCTCCTTGCTTATTATTGTTTTATTGTAAGACAAATACACCGTCTGGTCAATCGTATATTTTTTATTTTCTGAAAAATCAAACATCACTTCATCCCACAATAATTTCGCTTCTAATATATACAAAAAAACAAGATAATTAAGGAGCTAAAAATGAAAAACGATATTAAAAAAAGACATTGACAAACAATTTTATTTGTCTTACCATTGGACAAAACTAAATATTAGGAATTTTCACAAAGGAGGAAACAGCTAACATTGTAAGCGGTATCAATAAAAAAATAAAATACTTTTAAGGGAGTGAGTATATGAACGCTGGAGAAAAAGTTTTTCAAGAATCTCCTATATTGCCGAATGCTCAGAAAAAAACACGGACACGATGGTTTATTGTATTTATGCTCTTTCTGGTTACCGCTCTGAATTATGCAGATCGTGCGACGCTATCAATCGCAGGTACGGACATGTCTGGTCAGCTTGGTCTCGATTCAGTCATGATGGGCTATGTTTTCTCCGCTTTTGCATGGTCCTACGTAGCTGGACAAATTCCGGGTGGATGGCTTTTGGACCGTTTTGGCTCAAAAAAAGTTTACTTTTGGAGTATCACGCTATGGTCTACCTTTACGCTTTTACAAGGATTTATCGGATTTTTCGGTTCTGCCGGAACGGCTGTCATGGTATTGTTCGGACTGCGTTTTTTAGTTGGATTGGCAGAGGCTCCTTCCTTCCCGGCCAACAGCCGCATCGTTGCTACCTGGTTCCCAAGCCATGAACGCGGAACCGCGGCAGCCACTTTCAATTCAGCCCAGTATTTTGCAACCGTTCTCTTTGCACCGATCATGGGTTACATTACGTATAAATTTGGTTGGGAATACGTCTTCTTCTTTATGGGCGCCTTGGGAATCATCGTCGCTTTCTTCTGGATGAAAGCGATATATGGCCCAAAGGAACATCCGCGCATCAACAAAGCTGAGCTTGAATATATCGAAGCAGGCGGCGCTTTGATCAATATGGATCAAACCACTGCAAATAAGGAGGAAAAGAAAGGCGTCAACTGGAATCATATTAAGCAGCTTTTATCAAACCGTATGCTGTTAGGTGTTTATCTCGGACAATATTGCATTACAACGTTAACGTACTTTTTCCTTACATGGTTTCCTGTGTACCTTGTACAAGAAAGAGGCATGACCATTCTTCAAGTTGGACTCGTCGCTTCCCTTCCAGCCATTTGTGGATTTTTTGGCGGCATTCTCGGAGGGACATTCTCGGATTTCTTGTTACGGAAGGGATTCTCATTGACTGTCGCCCGAAAATTGCCAATCGTTGTTGGGATGCTTCTATCGATGAGCTTGGTAGCTGCAAACTATGTAGATACGGAATGGGTGGTCATATTCGTTATGGCCCTAGCGTTTTTCGGTAAAGGCTTTGGGGCACTCGGCTGGGCGGTAGTGGCCGATACCTCACCAAAGGAAATGTCCGGTGTCAGTGGCGGGCTTTTCAATACATTCGGTAACATTGCAGGCATTACAACACCGATCATCATCGGATACATCATTGCCACGACAGGATCATTTAATGGGGCGCTAGTCTTCGTATGTGCCAATGCTCTTGTCGCAATCTGCAGCTATTTATTCCTTGTTGGTGAAATTAAACGTGTAGAGTTAAAATCATAGTTATCTAAATATTCTGTCAGGGGGAAGAAATATGAACAATCAAATGCTTAAGGATCATGTAAAAATCGGCACACCGGTCATTTCAGAAATGAGCGTTATTCCAGTTGCAGGACATGATGGCATGCTGCTGAACTTGAGCGGTGCCCATGCTCCTTATTTCACCCGGAACATTGTCATTCTGAAAGACAATGCGGGTAATACTGGTGTAGGTGAAGTTCCTGGAGGCGAAAAAATTCGTCAGACACTCGAAGATGCCAAACAATTGGTTGTCGGCCAGTCCATTGGGACATACAACAACATTCTGAATACCATCCGTAAGCAGTTCGCGGACCGGGATGCGGGAGGGCGCGGGCTTCAGACGTTCGATCTCCGTATAGCCATCCATGCCGTAACAGCATTGGAAGCGGCACTTCTAGATTTAGTCGGCCAATATTTAGGTGTTCCAGTTGCAGCCCTTCTCGGCGAAGGACAGCAGCGTGATAGGGTGGAAATGCTGGGCTACTTATTTTATGTAGGTGACCGCAATAAAACGGACCTTGGTTATTTAAGCGAGCCTGAAGCGGAAGATGACTGGATTCGCCTCCGTCATGAGGAAGCGCTCACACCTGAAGCGATTGTCCGCTTGGCAGAAGCCGCCCACTCTCGCTATGGATTCAATGATTTTAAACTGAAAGGCGGGGTTTTGCGCGGGGAAGAAGAAATCGAAGCGGTGACGGCACTTGCGGAGCGCTTCCCTGAAGCCAGGATCACCCTTGACCCAAATGGCGGCTGGCTGCTTAAGGATGCGATTGAACTTTGCCGGGATCAACATCATGTTTTAGCCTATGCGGAAGATCCATGCGGAGCGGAAAATGGTTTTTCCGCCCGGGAAATCATGACGGAATTCAGGCGCGCAACGGGCCTTCCCACCGCTACTAATATGATTGCAACGGACTGGAGGCAAATGGGGCACTCCATTCAGCTTCAATCCGTGGACATCCCTCTTGCCGATCCGCATTTTTGGACGATGCAAGGCTCCGTCCGTGTCGCTCAAATGTGCAATGACTGGGGATTGACATGGGGATCACACTCGAATAATCACTTTGACATTTCGCTTGCCATGTTTACACACGTTGCTGCAGCCGCACCAGGAAAAGTCACTGCAATCGATACCCACTGGATTTGGCAGGATGGGCAGCGTTTGACGAAAGAACCTTTTAAAATTGTCGGCGGAATGGTCGATGTACCTTCCAAGCCCGGACTTGGAATTGAAGTGGATATGGAACAAATCGAGAAGGCACATCAGCTTTATAAACAAAAAGGACTTGGTGCCCGTGATGATTCAATGGCGATGCAATACCTGATTTCAGGATGGGAGTTCAATCCAAAATCACCTTGCCTTGTCAGATGATTTTTTCCAACAATGCGTGCGTCTCTCTCTTTAGAGCGGCGCATTTTACTTTTTTGGGGCATAGATCTTCTCTTCCTCACATGCAAATAAGTGTATTATATTATATAATTAGTCTTACAGTATGAATACATATAGGGTTTAACAGAAAAGGGGTTACACAATGGAAGAATCGTCAAAGAAATTAGGCGTACAATCGGTACATCGCAACACTCTTTCACAACAAGTCGTGGATCAAATCGTGCATCTGCTCGTCACCGGACAAATGAAAGCGGGCGACAAACTGCCTCCTGAAATGGAACTTATGAAAGAACTTGAAGTAAGCCGGCCTGTTTTACGGGAGGCACTCAGTGCACTTGATACACTAGGAGTCATTACACGAAAAACACGTGAAGGAACCTTTTTTAACGATAAAATCGGTACACATCCATTCTCTGTCATGCTGGCACTGGCTACGAATAATTTACCAGCGATCATCGAAGCGCGAATGGCATTGGAGTTGGGACTGGTGACAATGGCTGCCGAGAAAATCACAGACGAACAGCTGGAGAAACTGCAAGTTACGATTGACACGATTGCCAATAGTGAAGACAACGATTATGGAGAGGCCGATAAAGAATTCCACAAGATCATTGCTTTAAGTGCAAACAATCCCATTATTGAAGGGATGATCGATTCCTTATTGATTACCCATAATAAAATAAATAGCCTGATACAATTCAGGGAACGGGAACTGACTGTAAAGTATCATAAAGCCATCTATGCGGCACTTGCAGCGCATGATCCACATGAAGCATTCAGTCAAATGTACAAGCACCTTGATTACGTCCGTCAGAAAGTCCTTCAATATTCTCACGCAAATTAATATATCGTTTGTGTGGAGGATGGAAGTAATCGCAGCAAACTAATGGATCACTCAATGATCCAATTTCATAGGAAAGTGGATTTTTCAGGGAACCTATTTTGCTTCCAAGATTTCAGAGTTCAACTTATCTTTTAAATCCAATTGATTGCATAATTTTTTTAAAAAAACTGGATAGTAGTTGAACTATCCAGCCCCCGCTTATCCACTTTCGATTGAAATGAAAATGTTCCCCGATGAAGTCGATACCTTCCTCTTGCGAATTGTTGGCTGACCACAATCACCATCCAAAGCTCCACTCAAAAAAAAGTGCATCCCTGCTAGCAGGAATGCATGTATCAGTCCCAAGTTCTGACCATCCTCTTTTTAATTTACTGCTTAATATGCACTCCAACCAGCATCTGCGGTGATGACAGTACCATTTACAAAGCTTGAATCGTCAGAAGCAAGGAACAATGCCACTTTAGCAATTTCTTCAGGTTTACCATTGCGTGGATTGATCGCCATCCCCAGTTGTTGGCGAGAGGCGCCAAACTTATTGATATTCGTCATGCTGGAACCAATATTGGTTTCAACTCCACCTGGTGCTATTGCATTACAGCGAATGCCTTTTTCTGCATACATGAAGCCCGTGTTTTTTGTGAATCCAACCACCGCATGTTTAGAGGCAGTGTATGCTGCGCCAGCTCGGGCACCATATAAACCGCCAGCAGAAGCAATATTGATGATCACTCCTTTTTGTTTTTCTAAAAAGATTGGTAAAACCTTTCTAGTCGAACGCATGACGCTTGTCGTGTTAATTGCAAAAATCCGATCCCATCCAGAATCCTCAATATCCCCGGCAGGTTCCATGCCATCCATGATACCCGCGTTATTCACCAAAATATCCACTGTACCATACGTACTAACCGTAGTATCGATCAAATGTTGAATATCACCCTCCACCGCTACGTTCGTTTTAATGGCAAAGGCCATTCCGCCATTCTCTTTTATTTCCTCTACCGTTGCGTTCGCACCATCAAGATTTAAATCCGATACGACGACTTTAGCCCCTTCTCTAGCATAATCTATAGCAATTTGTTTCCCCATACCTGATGCTGCGCCTGTCACTACTGCAACCTTGTCCTGTAATTTCATTTAAACTCCCCCATTTATCTATTCTAATGAAGTGATGCCTATTGTACAGATGTTCATTAACTATCTTCCTTTATAGTATAATTAGTTTCAGTAGGCTTATACAATCAGCAAATGCTTACCTTGATGTTGAACAATGAACATAAAGGGTCATTTTTGTTCATCAATAGGACAATAACGAACAAAGGGTGAAGAAAATGTCTAATAATAACACTGGGATTGATAGAAGGATCAGGAAATCAAAAAAGGCTTTAAAAGAGTCCCTCATATCAATAATGCAAAATAAGGATTTTAGGGACATATCGATTACAGAAATAGTAGAAATCGCCGACGTTAATCGGGGTACATTTTATAAACATTATCAGTACAAAGAGGAACTGCTTGAAGAAGTCATGGAGGATGTCATAGCCGATTTGATCATATCTTACAGGGAACCTTATAAAAATGTCGATACGTTCACCATAAATGAACTAACGGCTTCAGTAATCAAAATATTTGAACATGTAGCTAACTATGCAAACATTTATACCCTCATTTTAAAGTCGAATGCATGGCCTAAACTTCTTGATAGAATTTGTAATGAATTAAAGAAACTCCCTTTAAAGGACCTAGAAGATTATCAGCCGAACCCTAAGATCAATACAGAGCTTGCCTCCAGCTACCAAGCATATGCGATTTTAGGCATGATCATCGAATGGGTCAACACTGGATTCAAGTATAGCGCTGACTATATGGCTGAACAATTGCTGGAAATCATCGGCAACAAACCGGTAAACGCCGTTTATAAAATAAACCATACATTTAAAGATGCCAGGCAGTAATAAGAGGGCTGCATCGGCAACCCTCCCTCAAATGCTATTTGGATGCACTTTAATCATTGACAGATTAAAGCGCCCATTTATTTAATAAGTATTTTGGAAGTTCATGAAATAAGAAAACTCTTCACGGCAGCTAAAAAGGCTGGTAAATTATCTTCATGCACAAAATGCCCGGCATCCTCTATCATCACCAATTCGCAATTAGGAATAAGCTCGGAAACTTCCTGCAATTTGTTTTGGGGAATATGACTAGACCCACCGCCTACAACAAGAGTTGGCATGATAATGTCCGTAAGACGGGCCCACCATTCGGGATTGGGTTCATTCAGTTGCCTTAGAATCGAAGGCACAACCTGCCAATCAAACGGCAGAGGGCCAGAAGGTTTGGAAGGAACTTCGATTGGTCTATCCGAAAAAGGAGGAGGAGTGTCTTCGACAATCAACCTTTCAATCCTCGATGGAAATGCTTGTGAGAAAAGATAGGAAACTGTTCCCCCCATGGAATGCCCTATTAGCGAAAACCTTCCCAAATTCATAGCATTCGCAAAATGAAGCAAATCATTGCACATCAATTCAAAACTGTATGTATTAGTTCTCGCACTCCCACCGTGGCCTCGTTGATCTAATGCTAATACGCGATAATTTTCCCCCAATACGGCAGCCGCCTGATCCCATGAACCTGCACTTTTCCCCAGCGCATGAAGGGCAACAAGCGGTGGTGCAGAAGGTTCCCCACTCTCGCGATATTGAAAAGTGAGTCCATTCAAATCAATTTGATTAACCCGTATTTCCATCTCCATTCATCTCCTAGCATGGGATTCATAAACCCACCTATATAATTTCGATGCCTATTTTAAAAACCTCCTGAAATTTTATGTCCGCTCATATCAAATTATACTTTTTACGGAAGCAATCGCCTTTATCGTGGTTATTTCGGCCTTCAACCCTTTTATTCCTTCTTTTACCGATTATTTCGGCGTTCAGCCCATCACTCGTCCTTCAGCCTAGCGGAGTTGACGGCGGAGAAATAATCCATGACAAATAAACGAAATTGCTTGGCTACCGGGGTGAAGTAGCGTTTTTCTGACCAGCCAAGCCCTATGGTTCTTTGACAGGCAGGTTCGGTTATCCTGATTTTATGGGATAATGATCCGGTTTGGTGGAGCCATGTCAATTCTGATACGAAGGCAATGCCCAACCCTTTCCTGACAAGGTCCGAGATGACAGCAGGTTCATCGCCTTCGAATGCGATATGCTGGACAAATCCTGCTTTGAGGCAAAATTGGTCGGTTAGGCTGCGGAATCCGAAGCCTGTGTTCATACTGATGAATGGTTCATCTTTCACTTCATGAAGTTGGATGCTTTCCCTGCCAGCCAGCCGGTGATTGGGAGGCACGATCAGATATATTTCTTCGGTGATCAGCGGTTCCCACTTTAGGTCGGGGCCTTCTATCGGAACGGATGATATGCAATAATCGATTTCCCCTTCAATTAGAAGCTGTTTCATGGATGATATGGATTTTAGGAATTGTTGAAAACGTACATCCGGATATTTAGATAAAAATGTGCCCAATAAATCAGGCAGGACCCTAGGGATGGTAACGGCCAAGGTGATGTTCTTTTGGTCTTGATCTGTTAATTCCACAATTTCGCGCCTTCCCTCATTCAGTTCCGCAAAAGCCCGTTCGACCCTGTTCAAGAATATTCGTCCGGCTGCATTGAGCTTGATTTTCCGGTGTTCCCTATCGAATAGCGGGACTCCCAAATCCTCTTCAAGCCGGGATATGGTTTTACTGAGCGACGGCTGAGCAATCTGAAGTTGTTCCGCAGCCTTCGTCATATGTTCAAGTCGTGCTACTGTTTGAAAGTACTGCAGCTGTAATATTTCCATTTCTCCACTCTTTTCACATAGATTTAAATCTATTATTACATAATCATTTATGTATTATACAGTATCTAAAAAAGCCATTATGATGAAATAATCTCATTTTGTTAGAAAGGGCAGGATCAATCATGAAAGGTTTACAACTTGTACTTCAAGATATAAAAGCAATGTGGAAACATAAACACGGGAGAATCGCCTTGATTTTCCTTTTGATCGTTCCATTGATTTACTCTGGTTTCTTCTTGGCAGGATATTGGAACCCATATGGACAGATGGATCAGCTCCCTGTAGCAGTGGTCAATCTCGATAATGGTTCGGAAATGGACCATAAGCCAATCGAAGCTGGAAATGATTTCGTTAAACAATTGAAGAAGCAGAAAGAATTGGACTTTCACTTTGTATCAGCAAAGGAGGCTAATAAGGGTCTTAAAGAAGGGACCTATTATATGGTTGTCACGATTCCGGATGATTTTTCGGAAAATGTCACGACTTTAATGGATGAAAAACCGGAAACGGCTAAACTTTTGTATACTGTCAATCCAGGTAAAAACTTCGTTGCCTCACAGATCAGCACAACTGCTGTTGAAAAGATGACTACAAAGATCAACGCAAGCATTACGAAAGTATATTCTGAAGGCATCCTTTCAAAATTCCACGATATTTCTAAAGGCTTGAAGGATGCCGGGGATGGAGCGGAAGAGCTTCATCAAGGAACGGCGGATGCGAAAAGCGGCAGTGAGAACTTGTCCGATGGAATTCAGGACTTGAATACTGGCGCCCAGCAGCTGAAAACAGGGAGCACAAAGCTCTTGGATGGACAAGAAACCTTAGCCGATGGTGCGGAAGGATTAACATCAGGTTCCCGGAACCTGTATTCCGGCATGAAGCAGCTATCGGAAGGACATCAATCATTGGAAAATGCTTTGAATGAAGTAAATCAGGGGGTTAAGAACTGGTCAGCCGGAAATGCAAAACTGATGCAAGGGCAAAAAGAGGCGGCTGATACAGCGAATACTCTTAAGAAACAATTGGATGCCTATATGAAAAGTCATCCTGATGCAATAAAGGATCAAGACTTCAAGCAAATCGTTGCCCTGTCAGTTGGATTATCCAAATCAGCCACCGCTTTAAATGCCGGACAAAAACAACTTGGCGAAGGTGCTGCTAAAGTGGCGGATGGACAAGACACCATTCAAACCGGGATGAAAACCTTTGGTGATAAGATGGCACAAGCTACCTCTGGTGCTAAGCAATTAAACGAGGGATCTGAACAATTAGCGAATGGATTATTTAAATGGAAAAATGGTTTCTCCACTTTAAATAACGGAATCGATTCGTTAGCCGGCGGAAGCAGCCAGCTAGCCAGTGGATCTACGGAACTTCAAGACGGACTGGCTTCACTGGAAACGGGATCAAGCAAGTTATCCACCAAGCTTAATGAAGCAGCCGATAAAACGGCCAGTCTTCAGTACGGCGATTCGACCACTTCGATGTTCTCTGAACCCGTGCAATTGGTTCAATCCAATCTATCGGAAGTTCCTAACTATGGGACCGGGATTGCCCCTTATTTTCTGTCACTGGCCTTTTATGTAGGTGGTATCATGGCTTCCAATATTTTACCGCTTGGCCGCAGGCAGAATCTAAAGGTTACCGGAACCGTTCATTTCATGAATAAATTAGGGCTGGTATATGTAATCGGCATGATTCAGGCACTTCTAGTGGATGCGGTCGTCCTTTTTGGATTCCATTTACATGTGGCAAGTGTCCCAGTATTCATTCTGTCAAGCATCATCGTTTCATTCACCTTCATGACGTTCATCCTTATGTTGGTGACCGTATTCGGAGTGGTTGGCAAATTCGCAGCAGTGACCCTTCTCGTGTTCCAATTGGCTACTTGCGGCGGAACATTCCCTGGCGAACTCGGCATGCCATTATTAATGAAAATCGGTTCATTTTTACCTATGGCCCACTCACTAAAAGAGCTGCAAGAGGTCATCTCATTAGGAGGCTGGGAAAACTTGCGGACGCAGATATGGATCTTACTTGCCTATCTAATTACTGCAGCGATCATTGGCTGGATAGCCAGTCATATCCAGCATGCAAAGGTAACTTCAAAAGAAGTGACTTCTTGATTTAAAGCGCAGTCTCATTCTAATGGCGCTTTCCTTTTGTAAGTCCAGCTGAAGGATGAACAGCAATATGAAGTGAAATCACTGAATATGGGTAAAAACGCGAATAAAAAGGTTGATCGTTCCTCCAAATTAATCTGGTTTGAGTCGAATTACATTGGCTGTCGGTCGAATTATTCCGTTCCAGCCCGAAAAAGCTTAAGTGAGATAAAGTAAAAGCCCCTATGCGCCTGATTATTCAGGTGGCATAGGGGCTTTTTGGTTGTGTCCTTTAAGCGGTTTGATTCTTTTTCACGGCTGTTTTTTCTTCAGCCGGCCACGCACGCTTGATGAATAATGACAGAATCAGTGCCACAGCAACAATGAAGGTCGATACAAAGAAGGAGAAGTTAATTCCATCCAGCATCGCCTGCATTCCGACTTGGGCCTGCATTTTTTCCATCACCTCAGCAGTGGGCTGGCTTGTTAATTTGCTCATCGCTTTGGTCATTAAGCTCTCACCGGAAGAAGCTGCATGGTTGGACATGACCGTAACAAGCAATGCAGTACCGATAGCACCGGAGACTTGGTTAAGTGTGTTATTCATCGCTGTACCATGCGGGTTCATACGGGCTGGCAGCGAGTTCAATCCGTTTGTCATGATTGGCATCATTGCCATGGAAAGCCCGAATGCACGAATGGAAAACAGAATCACAATGTGTGTATAAGATGTATCCATTGTAAATTTACTGAAGAAATACGTTGTGACAACGGTGATACATAAACCGGTTGAAGCAAGCACGCGAGCACCGAACTTATCGAAGAGCTTACCTGTGACCGGTGACATAAGGGCCATTAATAGTGCTCCAGGCAGCATCAGCAAGCCGGAATCAAATGGTGAAATGCCACGGACTGTTTGTGTATACAATGGCATTAGGATCATCCCCGAGAACAGAGCCATATTCAGCGCGATTGAAATCGTTGCAGATAAAGCGAACATTGGATGTTTGAAGATCCTGAATTCAAGCATCGGTGTTTCCATTTTAAGTTGGCGTGTAATGAAAAGGATCAGGGAAATGGCACCGACAATCAATGTTCCATAAACCCAAGGGCTATCCCAACCCTTGCTGCCTGCGGAACTGAATCCGTAAAGCAGGCCGCCAAAGCCCAGGCTTGATAGGATGACCGATAATTTATCGATTCTAATATCGACTTTTTCCTTTTTGTCTTTAAGCTTGAAGAAGCCGAAAATTAGCACTAATAAAGCAAGCGGAGTAATGAAATGGAATAGCATTCTCCAATCATAATGTTCGATGATCCAGCCTGAAAGCGTCGGCCCGATTGCAGGGGCAAACATCATGACTAAACCGAATAATCCCATTGCCGAGCCCCGTTTTTCAACAGGGAAAGCAGTTAAAAGTACGTTCATTAATAACGGCATCATAATTGCAGAACCTGCAGCCTGAACCATACGTGCTCCCAATAATAGCGGGAATACATGCGCTACACCTGCAACGATCGTCCCGATTGAGAATAGGAGCATGGCTGTCAGGAAAAGATTACGCACTGAATATTTCCTTATTAAGAAGGCTGTTGCCGGAATCATGATTCCGTTCACGAGCATGTAGCCCGTTGTCAGCCATTGGACTGTGGAAGTTTCTATTCCCAGGTCTGTTTTAATTGATGGCAGTGCAATATTTAAAAGGGTTGAATTCAGTATCGCTATAAACGCACCGATCATCAGTATGGCTAAAATGCCATACGACCCTTTTTTTTCAGTTGTTTGTGCAGTACTCACTTTTTATCTAATCCTCCATCCAAACTATTGGTTCATTTAATTGTACGACGAGTATATCTAAATCTCATAAAATCAATAATATACCCCCAGTTCATTTTTTGCAATAAAAATTTACTTGTTTAAATAAGGGTTTGTACTGTGTTGGAAAATAGAGTACGATTACATTTATACAAGCAGTATAATGAAAATTAGGTGATATGATGAATAATCGAAGGCAGAATGTCATCGATGCGGCTCATAAGCTGTTTATTGATAAGGGCTACCAAGCCACGTCCATTCAGGACATTTTAGACGGCAGCGGTATTTCAAAAGGTACTTTTTATAATTATTTCCCTTCGAAGGGTGAATTATTTATTGCCATTTTCCGTTCCGTCTATACAAGGATTCGCCACGACAGGGAAAAACTGTTGATTGGTCAAGATTCAGCTGATATTGAAATTTTCATCCAGCAGCTCGAATTGCAGATGATGGTGAACAAACAAAGTAAATTGCTTATCCTGATCGAAGAAGTCCGTGTTTCCAACGATGAGGAATTAAAGCAATTCATCAATCAAACTCTATTGTTGAGCATACGATGGATGTATGGCCGTTTTCTCGATATATTCGGGGAAAGCAAAAAACCCTATCTATTAGATAGCGTCATTATCTTTCATTCGATGATGACCCATATGAATCATTTTAGTTATCGTGCTAATGCGGTCGGTACACCGGACATACAAATTATCCGCTATTGCATGAACCGAATTGTCCATTTAGTCAATGAAGTGGCTGATAGCGGAGAACAGATCCTTGATCCGGAACAAATGGATACGTGGTTTCCCCACTTTAAAAACCATCTTGATCCTTGCCATAATGATTTGCTAAATTCCACCACGGATTTGAAAAAAGCGATAAACAATGCTTTTACTTGCGGTGAAGATCGATCAAGGGCAATTGAACTGGTCGATTTTATCCAAGATGAGCTGATGCAGTCCGACAAACCGCGAAAATTTTTGATTGAAAGTTTGCTGCTCACTTTAAAGACTCAATATGCAGCGCAGATACAAGGCTACATCGAGACTTTTGAAGAAAGCATCAACTCATGCATGAGCCAATGATGGAATGGTTTAATAGAGGACACACGCACCTACTTAGACGGTAGGTGTTTTTTTATGAGCATTTTTAATTGATAATGCTGCCCCTTTTATCTATGACCACTATATGGTGGTGGTAAATATTGGATTTAATATTCATTTTTTCATTCGGGATTTTCATTTTTGCAACTTTCACCAGTTGTTTTTTATATCACCCTGGAATTCGTTTCGCTTTTTGATAAGGGTGGGTTTGCTGTCAGTATTTTCGCATTTCTTTACGGTTTTCTTTTTATCGTGAATGGTTTAATCCTTTTATGGTTATCCGCTTAAAAGGAATCTGCCAATTTGCAGGAGGTTATTTTTAAGATTGATTTTTGAATTGCAGGAAGAAGAAAGTCATTTTATAAAAAGAGTTAGTTTTATAAGAGAGGCCTAAGGAAAGACTATCCTTATTATAATAAAGGGAGGTCTAGTTATTTGAGTGTGAATGAAAATGCTTTGTCCATTCTGGCTCTAGGCGGAGTGAATGAAATCGGTAAAAACATGTATGTGGTTCAATATTCAAACGATATGGTCATTATCGACTGTGGTGCAAAGTTTCCTGATGAAAGTTTATTAGGAGTCGACTTGATCATTCCTGATATTTCCTTTCTACAGGAAAATAAGGAGAAGATCCGGGCTTTAATCGTGACTCATGGGCATGAAGATCATATAGGCGGTATCCCCTATTTCTTAAAAAAATTGAATGTACCCATTTATGCCACACGTTTAACACTTGGGTTGATTGAATTGAAATTAAAAGAACATAACCTTTTGGGTGATACTGAATTAATCCAGATCGACTCGGATTCAACGTTGGAATTTGGGGAGATGAGTCTGGATTTTTTCAAAACGAATCACAGTATTCCTGATTGTCTTGGAGTCACCATGCATACACCGGAGGGCACGGTCGTCCATACAGGAGACTTTAAATTTGACTTAACTCCCATGAATGATCAGTATCCCGATATTCATAAAATGGCCGAAATCGGGAGTGCAGGTGTCTTGGCTTTATTATCTGAGAGCACTAACGCTGAACGTCCCGGCTCCAGTCCCTCGGAGCATCTGGTTGGCAGTCATATTGAAGAGGCGTTTATGCAGGCTAAACAGAAAGTCATTCTTTCAACTTTCGCTTCAAACGTCAATCGTGTTCAACAAGTGGTGAACGCTGCCCAGAAGACAAACCGAAAACTCGCCTTACTGGGACGAAGCATGGTGAATGTCGTATCCGTTGCCATTGAGCGCGGCTACCTTGAGGTTCCTGATGGGATGCTAATTCAAGCACATGAAGTCGATAATTATGCTCCTGAAAGGGTCGCGGTTTTATGTACGGGAAGTCAAGGAGAGCCGTTTGCTGCCCTGTCCCGCCTTTCCAGTTCGAATTATCGGGATATGAGCATATTACCTGGTGATACAGTGATCCTTGCCTCCACTCCAATACCCGGAAATGAACGGGATGTTTCCCGTATCATCGACAACCTATTCCAATTGGGGGCCAAAGTCATATACGGTTCTGGGACTGTAACAGGCATGCATGTTTCTGGACATGCCTATCAGGAAGAGTTAAAGCTCATGCTTACCCTGATGAAACCTAAGTATTTCATACCCATTCACGGTGAGTATAGGATGTTGCACCAACATCGGCTACTTGCTGAGTCTGTAGGGGTGGAAAAGGGCAATACTTTCATTATCAATAATGGCGATGTCGTGGATATTGAAAACTCGGTCGCCCGTCAAACGAGAAAGGTTGCTGCCGGCAATACCTTTGTTGACGGTATGGGCGTTGGTGATGTTGGAGAAGTCGTACTGCGCGACCGTAAGCAGCTTTCCGAAGATGGGATGCTCGTAATTGTCATAACACTAAGCAAGACGGAAAGAAAAATAGTATCAGGACCCGATACCATTTCCCGTGGATTTGTATATGTTCAAAATTCCGAAGAGCTCCTTCGGCATGTAAATCGTCTTGTCACGAAAACGGTCAACGACTTGCAAAGTGAAAAAATATACCGATGGAATATCATAAAACAAACCATCAAGAAGGAACTAGGGCAATATCTCTATAACCAAACCAAGAAAAAACCAATGATCCTTCCGTTAATCATTGAGATTTAGCCAGCACACAAAAAGGAACTCGACTTCATGTAGTCAAGTTCCTTTTTTTCAATCTAGTTCTGATTTACTCGCTCTTGCGGCCATCGCCTTGTTTTTATTCCAAACCTTGAACTTCATGAAAATGGCAGCAAGTCCGATGATAACGATGAATAAAAGGCTTATGAAAAACCCGGGACGGATCTCTTTTTCAAGCAGTGTGCCACTGACCGCAGCAAAAATTAGCAGAAGTCCAAAAACGGCGGTAATCTTACTCCAAATTTTATTTTCCAAGATTTTGAATGAAGAAAGAATGATGAATGCCCAGTTATATAAAAGCAATATCCCAGCTGAGGTTGTAATATATTCATAAATCTTGCCTGGCAGGAGCAAGGCTGTGATGATTGACCCTAAAAGCCCTAAGGCTCCAAGACCCAATGAGGGCAGTGGAAGATCTTTGAATTTCTTGATTTTTTGCATAAATAATGAGGGCGCATTTCCATCGTTGGAAAGCGTTACTAACAGATTGGTTACACCAAACAGTGAAGCGGTCATCGTCGAGAAACCGGCAATGATGATCGCACCATTAAATACATGAGGGAAAAATGTCAGGTGATAATTGTCCAATGCAGAAACAAATGGGCTTTCTTTTTCATTGAATGCTCCTAATGAAACCATGGTTACGGCTAATCCCAATGAAACCACATATATGATCGTAAGAACCATGAGCATGATCGTCCCTGCCTTTGGCGCATCCTCTTTCTTTTTAAGCTGCATCGCCATCAATCCAATGACTTCAATGCCGCCAAACGCATAAAAGGCATAGATAAGGGATGTCCAAAACCCTTTTAGCCCTTTTGGAAACAATTCATTGTACGTATTCGGAAATGACGGCGGTTTCCCTCCATCAAGACCAAACCAACCGAAAACGGCACATATTGCTATAATGATAAACATTACGATTGCCGCTGTCTTAATTACCGCCAGGATGTTTTCAACTCTGTCGAACCCTTTTGTTCCAAGCAATACCACAAAGGTTGAAACAATGGCAAATCCAGCAGCAAATAGCCACAACGGGACTTTCGGGAACCAAAATTGAGATAACAGCGAAAGCGCAGTAAGCTGACTTCCCATGATCAATATATTGGAGGACCAATAATTCCAGCCACAGCTAAAGCCAGCCCATCGTCCAAATGCTTTATTGGCATAATAACAAAAAGAACCCTCTTGAGGATCGGCAGCCGTCATCTTAGCAAGCAGATTATAAACGATGTATGTACCTAGTGCAGCCAAAACAAATGAAAATACAATAGATGGCCCTGTCGTTTTAATCCCTATGGTGGATCCAAGAAAATATCCTGTCCCGATCGTACAGCCTACACCGACTAATGATAGCTGCCACCATTTCATATCGCCTTGTTGTTCACCTGATGATTTGGAATCTTGAACAGTCTTCCCTTTGGCTGAACTGCAATTGGCTTTTGTTGTCATAACATTACCCCCTTTCCATCATTCATAGTGTTGATAATGCCACAATGAATTATGCAAGGAAGAAGGAAAAACCAGGCTTTCTCTTTTTTTCCAAAGCCCTTTAGCTAGCTGCTTCTTTCTTGTCTGTACTAATGAATTTCAAAACAATCAATACAATGCATATACCAATGATTCCTGAAATGATATAGCTCATATTGAGATGATTTTTCATGACAAGGGACATGACCGGCGGGCCTGCCGCAACTCCGATGAACCTTGATGACATGTAAAAGGAGGTTATCGTCCCCCGCTGTTCCTTTTTTATATTTTGGGTGATGATTGCGTCGAGTGTCGGCAATAACGCACCAATTGCTATCCCCACCAAGCTTGTTATTATCAATAGAAGGACGACCCTGTTTTTAGTAAAACCGACAAATACAAGGCTGATTGAAAGGACGGCTAAACTGATCATGATGATCTTTTTCATGATTGGTAATTCTCCCTTGATTTTTTTCCCTGCAACATAAGAAGATACACAAAGGAAAAACAGCGGGATCGCTATCACTAAGCCTTTTTTGACTCCATGCAAATCATGGATTTTTTCAAGATTGTCTGACAAAAAGAAAAGAACACCGAACAAAACCAACATGACAAATACACCAATCAGGAAAATTGTATATAACCATTTTCCTTCCTGCTTGAATATTTTTTTCGTATCACGCCAGAATTCTTTTAATTTCTTCGGCTCTTCCTTCTCTTTTGGTACCTTTATAAAGAAAAAGACCAAGACAATAGATATTAAACTGAAGAATGAAATCGAGAAGAATGGTAAAAACCAGATAAATGCAGCAAAAAGGGAACCCAATATTGGACTCAGAACTTTCCCAAATGTGTTCGAGGTTTCGATGATACCCAAACAAGAACTCGTTTTTTCATCATCATCTTTGTATAAATCCCCCACCAGAGGCAAAATGATGGGCGAGGCTCCAGATGCACCAATCCCTTGCAATACTCTCCCAATGATGATCCATGTATAAGGATTATCCATTTTCCATGATGCATAACCTGCAACCAAGCCGCCAATAAGGGCAAGGACAAGGCTTGGCATAATCACCATTTTCCGTCCAAATCGATCTGATAAATAACCAGCTATAGGAATTAAAAAAATGGATGCAACGGAATAGCTTGTTATCACCATGCTCGATTGAAATGAAGATATTCCCACCTTTTCTTCAAATATGGGCAAAACCGGGATAAGCATTGAATTTCCAAGGGTCATTACCAATGGAATCGATGCCATACTGATCAGACACCACACGCTTACATTATTATTTTGCTTCTCATGACCTTCCATACTTACACTCCTCATCCATTATAAAAGCAACTTATTGCATAAAAGGTAACCTTATCTTTGACCATTATTAAGATGTCTTTAATTATTATGTTATTGGACAGATAGATTTATTCAGTAGCGCGCAACCCAAAATTATCCCTTGTGTTCCTAGTTTGCCTCGACTTTAAAATTCTTTATAGCAAATAACCCATTCTTTAAAAGAATGGGCTATTTGCTATTAAAACAGCTTATCACTCGGCTATGCTCTTTTTAAGTTAGGGACACCGTTTTTTATAAAAGAATGATATTCCTCTCTTTGCACTCCTTTAATATTTGGTCATTCCAAACCGAAACCTGAACTTCACCAATATGTGCTTTCTTTAACAAAAACATGCATAATCTGGATTGCCCTATTCCTCCACCTATTGAATGTGGAAGTTTTCCTTCCAATACCGACTTATGATATTCGAGCGTCGTACGATCTTCGTTTTTGGATAACCTTAATTGTTTTAACAGCGAATCTTCATCTACTCGAATTCCCATTGAAGAAACTTCAAAAGCACATTCTAAAAGTGGATTCCACAAAACGATATCTCCATTTAGCTCCCAATCATCATAATCTGGTGAACGTCCATCATGTTTTTCTCCTGATTGCAACTTTTTTCCAATCTTCATAATAAAAATCGCACCATATTTCTTTGCTACCACATTTTCTCTTTCCGTGGGAGTCAGATTCGGGTATAAATCCTCCAATTCCTGTGTCGTAATAAAGTGAATTTCATTAGGCAACACAGGCCTAAGCATAGGATGGAATTCAAACATATGAAGTTCGGTCGCCTTAATAGCCTTATATATTTTTTTCACTTCGGATTTTAATGTATTTAAGTTACGCTGTTCTTTTGCTATGACTTTCTCCCAGTCCCATTGATCAACAAATAATGAGCGTAAATTATCTAATTTTTCATCACGTCTTATCGCATTCATATTTGTGTAAATTCCTTCATCAAAAGTAAGGCCATACCTAGATAGAGTTATTCTTTTCCACTTTACCAAAGATTGGACCACTTCTATTTGTTTATTCTTAATATCCAAAGCATCAAACGTAAGGATCCGTTCCATACCATTTAAATTGTCATTTATCCCATTACCCTCATTTAAAACGATAGGAGCTGATACTTTAATAAGGTTTAACGCATTTGAAAGTCCTTCTTCAAAATGACCCTTAATTTCATTTATCGCTATATCTGTATGCATGATATCAAGGATTGATTTGTATTTATTTGGCATCGATAATTTGGGCATAATTATCCTCCAATTTGTTTTTGACCCGGAGTTTAATAACGCATATATTGGAAATTGACATCTTTCCATATGACTAAATTACATTATGAAGGAACTTTCTGGGTTGTTACAAAACACCACCAGCCTGATCGGATCATTTTCCATAATGAACTATATTCACTCAAAAAAGGACTGACTCAGATAAAAAGGTGGTACAAGTCCAATTGTTTGAATACATTCAAATAAGCAGGATGTATCAAACGATGAGGTGATGATTTGGGTGCTTTTTTCAGCTATGTATTATTAGGCTTATCACTGGCAGCTCCTATCGGTCCCATTAACGCTGCTCAATTGGACAAGGGAATCAAGAAAGGTTTTTGGCATGCCTGGATTTTCGGCTGGGGTGCCATTTTAGCGGATGTTGTCTTCATAGCCCTCGTTTTTTTTGGTGTCGTCCACTTTTTAGATAACTCCTTCATGAAGACATTTTTGTGGCTTTTTGGCTTTTTCGTCCTAACCTATACCGGAATCGAAAGTCTGCTTAGTGCGGGTAAGATTGAAGTGAATGTACGAAAAGCAAAAGATTCCCTTTTTTCTTCATTCCTATCAGGATTCATCATGTCCCTTTCGAATCCTTTATCCATTTTGTTTTGGCTGGGGATTTATGGATCAATTCTCGCAAACTCCGCTTCAAAATATGATATGAATCATTTACTTTTATACAGTTCAGGGATTCTTATCGGCCTCTTAGCCTGGGATTTCACAATGGCTATAATCGCCAGCACCTTCAGACGTTTTTTATCCAAATCCATTCTAATGGGCATTTCGATCATATCAGGGATATCCCTGATAGGGATAGGCATTTACTTCGCCATACAAGCGGCCAAGGTTTTATTTACATAAGATCTAATTGTAATAGAAAAAAGACCAAACAGAAGCCATGGCTATTCTTAATCCTGTATCGAAATTAGCATTTACTCGTGAGTTTAAGGGATTTACTCGTGAATTTGGTGCATTTACTCGTGAGTTTCAATGATTTACTCGTGAATTTGGTGCATTTACTCGTGATTTATAGGTAGGTGGCATACTAGAAAAAAGGACAGCTAAATGCTGTCCTTTTTTATCCAAACTCAACCTAATGGGCCTTTAATGGAAATGAAAGCATTTATTCGCGAATTCCGCATTAATTTACTCCTCTAAAATTTATTAGATGCTTCGTCCTTTTATTTGTTGGACCACTTTCTTGATGAACCCTTCTATTGCGACACTTTTAAATTCTTGTTCCCCGTATTTCCGGACATTCACTTCATTTTCTTTTTCCTCTTTATCTCCAAGGACAAGCATATATGGGATTTTCCCTATCTGTGCTTCCCTAACTTTATATCCCAACTTTTCATTCCGTTCATCAATTTTCACCCTTATGCCGTGACCCTTCAGTTCTTTTTGGACCTTTAAACAATAATTCAAATGAACATGAGAGACAGGGATGATCTGTACTTGCACCGGGGCAAGCCATACTGGAAAAGCACCAGCAAAATGTTCAATCAGGATTCCAAAAAAACGGTCGATCGATCCAAAGATCGCACGATGAATGACGACCGGACGGACCTTTTCATTATTTTCATCGATGTAAGTCAAATCAAATTTATCGGGCATTTGAAAATCAAGTTGAATCGTTGCACATTGATGGCTTCGTTTTAGTGCATCTTTAATATGAAAATCAATTTTCGGGCCATAAAATGCCCCGTCCCCCTCATTTAATTGATAATGTATCCCGATGTTTTCCAGAACTTTTTTCAAGGCTGATTCAGAATCCTCCCAAAGGGAATCATCGCCCAATGAATCCTCTGGACGAGTCGACAGTTCCACTGAATACTCGAATCCAAAAGTACGATACACCTCGTCAATAAGATGAAATACTTGTTTAATCTCACTTTCGATTTGATCCTGCCGAACAAAAATATGGGCATCATCCTGACAAAATGTCCGGACCCGGAGCATCCCGTTTAATGCACCGCTATACTCGTGCCGGTGGACTTGACCGAACTCGGCCATCCGGATGGGTAAATCCCTATAAGAATAAAGATTGTTTTTGAATATGAGCATATGACCAGGACAGTTCATTGGCTTCATCGCGAATTTTGTATGATCCACATCTGTGAAATACATATTTTCATGGTAATGATCCCAGTGACCCGATTGTTCCCATAACCGCTGGTTCATCATGAAAGGAGTCCGAACTTCGTCGTAATCAGCGTCGGTCTGAAGCTCCCGCGAGAACTTCTCCAATTCATTTCTAATAATTTGTCCCTTCGGTAAATAAAACGGCATTCCAGGGGCTTCCTCCGAAAACATGAATAACTCCAATTGTTTCCCTAATTTACGATGATCGCGTTTGGCTGCTTCTTCTATGAATTTCAAATGATCCTGTAAATCCTTTTTCTTTCTGAAAGCCACGCCATACACCCGTTGAAGAACTTCATTTTGACTGTCTCCCCGCCAATAGGCACCTGATACACGAGTTAATTTGAACGATTTTACATATGACGTGGATGGAAGATGCGGCCCTCTGCAAAGATCGATGAATTCCCCCTGTTGATAGAGCGCTAGTTTTTCACCCTTAGGAATGTTCTTTGCTATATCCAACTTGAATGACTCTCCTCTACCCTCAAATAACTTAACAGCTTCTTCATAAGACACTTCGATTCTTTTAATTTCCAGGTTTTCATTTATGATATGTTCCATCTCTTTTTCAATAGCTTGCAGATCTTCTGAGCTCAAAGGATGTTCTAACTTAAAATCATAGTAAAAACCATCTTCCACGACTGGCCCCATCCCTAATTCCACATTTTCGTATAATCTCTTGATGGCTTGTGCCAAAACATGCGCCGATGTATGACGTAAAACTTGTAATCCCTCATCCGAATCCAGAGTCAGAATCGACAATTCCGCATCTTTTTCCAACTTGAAACTTAGATCAACCAGCTTTTGGTCCAGTTTTCCTACTACTGCCTTTTTCCTTAAACTTGAGCTGATGGATCCTGCCACACTTTCCACTGTCATGCCTTGCGGATATTCCTTTTGCTGCCCATCCGGGAATTGGACTTTAATCATTTTTTCACCCATCACATATACACCCCTTTTTTGGTAATAAAAAAACGCACCCATCCCTATGCAAGGGACGAGCGCGTTTTACCCGTGGTTCCACCCAATTTCCCATAAGTAAGAAACACTCATGGCTCTGGAGCTTGTAACGCAGCTTAGACGATATCAGTTACTCTTGTTCACCGATATAGCTCAAAGGCGGTAAATCAGTTTCCTAAGCCAGGAAGTTCGCAGCTGCCCTTCCCTCTCTGTTGACCGTAAAAATGATTCATGTCCTTATCATGGCAATAATTATAAAAATAAAAAACGCACCCATCCCTAAGTAAGGGACGAGCGCGTTTACCCGTGGTTCCACCCAATTTCCCATAAGCAAGAAAACGCTCATGGCTCTGGAGCTTGTAACGCAGCTTAGACGATATCAGTTACTCTTGTTCACCGATATGGCTCAAAGGCGGTAAATCAGTTTCCTAAGCCAGGAAGTTTGCAGCTGCCCTTCCCTCTCTGTAGACCGTAAAAATGATTCATGTCCTTATCATGGCAATAATTATAAAAATAAAAAACGCACCCATCCCTAAGTAAGGGA
>NZ_JAOPHO010000025.1:0-60575 GCF_033141925.1 Peribacillus sp. CSMR9 | reverse complement strand
AAGTGACACAAGGAAAGCAACATTCATGTTTTGGGCAAATAAAGCAAGGATGATGGAGAGGATGGATACTCCGATCGATGCCCAACGAGCAGCAACGACTTGTTCCTTGTCAGTAGCTTGACCTTTTCGGATGATGTGGCCATAAAAGTCATGGGCAAAAGCAGAGGCTGCAGATAAAACGAGACCTGCTACAACCGCTAAAATGGTAGCGAAAGCAACTGCAGACACAAAGGCGAACAGGAAGTCACCTCCAATGGCTTCGGCAAGCAGCGGGGCAGCCATATTGCCGGCGGCATTCGCGGCTATGATTTTGTCGTATCCAACAAAAGCTGCTGCTCCAAAGCCAAGGAAAATGGTCATTATATAAAAGATGCCAATGATCCAAGTGGCATATACTACGGACTTACGGGCTGTGATGGCGTCTTTTACCGTAAAGAAACGGATGAGAATGTGAGGAAGTCCAGCAGTACCGAGTACAAGCGCCAAATTAAGGGATAAAGTATCCAATGGATCCTTGAATTTGTTACCCGGGTTGAGGAAATCGCCGCCTAAAGGGGTGGCTGTTTTCATTTGCTTGAACATCTCGATCACGCTAAAGTCAAATTTCGCCAACACGATAATAGAGATGATGAATGTACCTACCATCAATAAAATCGCCTTTACGATTTGGACCCAACTGGTGGCCGTCATACCGCCGAATACGACGTAGACGGTCATTAAAATACCTACAATGATGACGGAGTATAGATAATCAATTCCAAGTAAGAGTTTTATAAGGGCACCTGCACCGACTAGTTGGGCAATCATATAAAAGGTTGAAATGGAAATGGTGTTAAGGGCAGCGACCCCGCGTACTTTCTTTTCATTGAAACGGGCAGCGATCATGTCCGCAAGTGTATACTTACCAAGGTTACGGAGCGGTTCGGCCACGATATAAAGAACGACCAGATAAGCAACCAGAAAACCTATACTATAGAAAAAGCCATCAAATCCAGAGAGTGCGACCATCCCAGCTATTCCTAAAAAAGAGGCGGCGGACATATAATCACCCGCAATGGCCCAGCCATTCTGCCAGCCAGTCAGGCTGCTGTCCGCCGTATAAAAGTCCGCGGTCGTTTTGGTGCGCCGTGAAGCAAAATAGGTAATGACTAATGTAAGCCCGACAATGATTAAAAATAATATGAAAGCAAGTATATTCATTGTAAATTCACCTTTATCCTTTCGCTTCTTTAACGATTTTTTCAACTATTTGGTCAAAAGCCGCAGCTTTTTTGGAATAGAGGATGCATAAGGTCCAGGTCATGATAAATTGAGCGAAGGCAAAAACCCAGGCCCAACTGATAGCCCCGAAGGCATAAGAGTTAAGAACTTTAGAATAGGAAGTCAGTATGGGTAAGGTGAAATAAAAGACCATGAAAAAGATGGATAGTGGGACGATGAAATTGCGTTTTTTCCTTAGGAGCTCTTGAAAAGATTGTGATTGGACGATCTTAGTGTAATCTGTGGAAGCGCTTACCTCGGTTTTCTTAGCTATTGAATCGTTTGATGCCAAGTTGGTTCCCCCTTCATTGAATATTATTTTGGTTTTCATTACCAATTTTTCTGATAACAGTATCAGTATATATTTTTCAGAATATATTGTAAATTTAAAATCTTGAAATAAACCTTTTTTCGTTCGACATAGTGTAATTATTAATGAGAGTAAAGGCTGACATAAATGTACGACCATGAAATCAAATCCGACCATTAAGGAAAAGTTAAGCTTCCTTCACGATACTGGTTTCAACGAAGGAAATATGAAAGGGGAAAAATATGAAAAAGTGGATAATGATAGGTGCGATTTTAGTGGTGGTCATAGGGGGATGCGTTTGGTTTTTCATGAAGGACAATGCTGAGCCTGTTGTTGCAAAGTCGGTGCCTGCTACAGTTGAAAAGGGTGATCTTAAAGTTAAAATAAGCGGTTCAGGATCGGTCGCTGCAATCAATAGTAAGGACCTAACTTCCTCGGTTACGGGTGAAGTGGATGAAGTCCTTGTAGAGAAGAATGAATTGGTTGAGAAAGGTGATGAACTTATTACCTTCTCGGATGGAAGTGACCCGATAATAGCCCCATTCGATGGTACAGTGACAAAATTGGATGTAGAAGAAGGGGATCGTGTATCAAGCAGTGAAGTGGTGGCACATGTTACGGATTATAAAAAATTGAAAACTACAGTCAGTGTTGATGAAATGGATGTTCCAAGTGTTAAAAAAGGACAAACAGTTGAAATAAAAGCAAGTGCTTTCGAAGATAAAACGTTCACTGGGGAAGTGACCAGTGTAGCAAAGGAAGGTACATATGAGAATGGAGTTTCTTCATTCGATGTCACTATCAAAATTGACAAACCTGGCGACCTGAAAATTGGGATGTCGACTGAAGTGAGCATTGTAACGAATAGTGTAAAAGATGTTTTATATGTTCCGATTGAGGCAGTCCAAAAGGACGGTGAAGAGAAATATGTGAATATACAACAATCCGGTTCCGCTGAAGGGGCTACAAGTACAAAGGCAACGGTTGAAACTGGAATCAGTAACGATAGGTATATCGAAATAACATCGGGTCTTGAAGAGGGCCAGTATGTCTCCTTGCCCATAACCATCTCAAATGAAAATTCGACAGGCAGCGGCTTCGGTGGAATGAATGGAGGCCAAGATGGCGAAATGCGAATGCAGGGTGGCAGCGGAATGCCGAGCGGAGGCGGGATGCCAAACGGTGGCGGAATGCCAAGCGGCGGGGGAGGTCAGTAATATGGCGAACCCCATCATTAAAATCAGGGACATGTCTAAATCGTATGAATTAGGCGGAGAAACGGTTAAGGCACTTCAAAATGTATGCCTTACAATCAATAAAGGAGATTTCATTTCTATCATCGGACCTTCTGGATCGGGAAAATCGACGTTCATGAATATGATTGGCTGTCTTGACAAGCCTGATACAGGTGAATTTCTTCTTGATGGAAAAGAAGTGGAAAAGATGAAGGATAATGAGTTAGCTGCCATTCGTAACATTAAAATAGGATTTATCTTTCAAAACTTCAACCTGTTGGCAAAACTGACAGCGTTGGAGAATGTGGAACTTCCCCTGGTTTATAGAGGGGCAAGTGTGAAGGAAAGAAGAGAAGTGGCCAATGCGTGCCTTGATATGGTGGGCCTGAGTGACCGGAAGAATCACTTGCCAACTCAACTTTCGGGTGGACAGCAGCAAAGGGTTGCAATTGCTAGGGCGCTTGCAGGCAACCCTCCCGTTTTATTGGCGGATGAGCCGACAGGGGCTCTTGATAGTAAAACAAGTAAAGAAGTGCTGCAAATGCTGAAAGATTTAAACGAAAAGGGACAAACAATCATTCTTATAACGCATGACTTGGAAGTGGCAAAAGAAGTAACTCGTGTCGTACGGATACAGGATGGTCAGCTATTTGAAAACGGAGGTGATTGGATTGAACCTGGGCGAATCAATGAAGATGGCTATACGCAGTATCAAAACCAATAAAGTCCGTGCATTTTTAACCATGCTTGGGATCATTATTGGAGTTGCCTCTGTAATCGTTCTGGTTTCGATTGGGCAGGGTTCCTCACAGTCCGTTCAGGACGAGATCAATAGCTTGGGAACGAACCTATTAACGGTAAGTGTCACGGATACCGACTCCGTGAAGCTGACGGATGACACAATTGAACAGTTTAAAGATCTGGACGGGATATCGGAAGTTGCACCTGTGGTCACCGGACGCGTTTATGCTAAAAACGGAGAAGCTTCGACACAGGTCTCAATGGTCGGTACAACTTCATCCTACTTAACAGTGAGGGATCTAAAGCTTAGTCAAGGTCGTTTTTTGACGGATATGGAAACGGAATTACGCTCTAAGGTGGTTGTCTTGGGGTCAGATACAGCCGACGCGCTTTTTGAAAATCAAAAAGCGGTGGACCAAAGCGTTCTTATCGGAGGTGTTTCCTATCGAGTGATCGGTGTTTTGAAATCAGCAGGCACCTCAATGGGACCGAGCGGGGATGATGTAATCATTGCACCGATCACTGCTGCAGAACGGGCTACAGGCAGCACGACAATCGGAACGGTATATTTAAAAGCGGAGAACGAGAATATCTTAGATAGGGCGATGTACCGGGTACAAGGTACGATGACCACATCATTTCCAGGTCAGAGTGATAACTATTCGGTGTCCAATCAAGAAGATCTGATGGATACAATGAGCTCTGTGTCGGATACGTTCACTCTCATGCTTGGCGGTATTGCGAGTATTTCGTTACTTGTAGGCGGAATTGGAATTATGAATATCATGCTGGTCTCTGTCTCAGAAAGGACGAAGGAAATCGGGATTAGAAAGGCAATTGGGGCAAATCGAAAATCCATTCTTCTTCAGTTTTTAATTGAAGCGATGGTCTTGAGCTGCTTAGGGGGACTGTTGGGAGTTGGAATTGGATTGGGGATCGCGAAATCGGTTTCAGTTTTTTCAAGTTTAACGATTAGTTATTCATGGTCGGTGACACTGTTCGCCTTCTTATTCTCCATTTTAATCGGTATAATCTTTGGTGTTTTCCCTGCCAATAAGGCATCCAAATTAAATCCAATCCAAGCACTGCATCACGAATGAACATACAATTTGAGAGAAAGCCGGCGATTAAAAGCCCGCTTTCTTTTGCCTATGAAAAAGGATAAAATCAACATATATCATAATTGAAATGGTTAGGAGGCACCCTGGATGAAGGTTTTGGTGGTAGAAGATAATGTTTCATTATTAGAATCGATCAGGCAAATCCTGACTGATGAATATGAAGTAGATACAGCGGAAAATGGGGAAGATGGACTATTCATGGCTCTGCAAAGTATCTACGATATCATCATTTTGGATGTAATGCTTCCGGGAATTGATGGATTTGGAATCGTACGGAAAATCAGGGAAGCAAAGATAGATACAAGCGTCTTGTTTTTGACGGCAAAAGATGCGCTTGAGGACCGTGTCAGAGGCTTGGAGATGGGTGGCGATGATTATTTGGTCAAGCCATTTCAGGCACCGGAACTTAAGGCCAGGATTCGTGCCCTGCTTCGAAGGAGTGGCATTATATCGCTTGCGCAGCATGTGAAATACCGTGGAATTGAACTGTTGGAAAAAGAAAAGGATATTTTGGTTGATGGAAAGATCATTAAAATGACCTTGAAGCAGTTTGAATTACTGGAGTATCTAATTCAAAATAATGGGAAAATATTGACCCGTGAGCAGATTTTTGACCGCATTTGGGGATTTGATTCAGATACGACGATTGCCATTGTTGAAGTGTACATCCATCATTTAAGAAAAAAGTTGGAACCTTTCAATTATCATAAGGATATTCAAACCGTTCGGGGTATTGGTTATATGCTAAAACAACCATAAGGGGATCATTATGTTCCAAAAAACACGGCTTCAACTAACATTATTGAATTCTATCGTCTTTATTGTCTTAATAGCCATATTAAGCAGAACGATTTATTTCTATACGGAAGATCAGATCTATAGGGATGTCAATGATTCACTTGAAAAGGATCACAGGGATTTCAATAATGGGGGCATGCCAGGCGGACGTCCGCAAGGTGAGTTTCTATTAGGTCCGGGGCCAAGCGTCATCGTTTGGGGACCGGATGATACGATTATTGAGCCAAGACTGAGCGAAGACAATTTCTTTAAGGTTAATGAATCGAAATTTTATCCTAAAAGATTTGATGAGATTGAAGAAATATCTGTAAATGGACCGACGTATCGTGCGCTTTCCACCAAGGTCAATACGGAATATGGAGAGATGACCGTACAATTCATCAGGAATGTGGATACAGAAAAAGAAATGCTCGATCGCTTGCTGCTCATATTGTTTGTTGGTGGGGGAATTGGAAGTTTGGTGGCGGTCGGCGCAGGCTATCTTCTTGCAGGACGGGCCCTTATACCAGTCAAGAAATCCTGGGATCAGCAGCAGCAGTTCGTCTCGGATGCTTCGCATGAAATTCGAACGCCACTTGCTGTCATTCAATCGCGGGCTGATTTGCTATTTCAATCACCGAACGCGACAATCGAGGAAAAAGCCGTTGATATATCCATCATTTCGAAAGAAGTCCGACGATTGAATAAACTTGTTAACGGACTTTTGACCTTGACTAGAACGGATTCGAATCAAATAGAGGTTAAGAAATCGAACTTTTTCCTTGATGACTTACTTATGGACATAGTTGAACAGTATACTGATATAGCTTCTTTTCAAGAAAAATCAATAATTAGCCATGCCCCCGAACAGGTGGTGTTTCATGGGGATAAAGAGAGAATTCATCAGCTATTGGTGATTTTGGTGGATAATGCCATGAAGTTCACGGAGGAAGGCGGGGAGATTTCCCTTTCCTGCATCAAGAATGCTTCATCCATCATTCTGTCCGTAGAGGATAATGGAGAAGGCATCCCACAGGAAGAAATCCCCTTGATTTTTAACCGTTTTTATCAAGTGGAGCAATCCCGTTCAGCAAATGAAGGCTCCGGTTTAGGCCTATCTATTGCCCAATGGATTGTTAACACACATCAAGGGACGATCAAGGTTACTAGTGAACAAAATGAACGAACCCGTTTTGAAATCACTTTTCCGAGAAATCAAAAGAAAAGTTAATTATGCCATCCAATCGCTTGACCATTGACCCTAGCACAAAACCATTGCGGTCTACAGCCGTGTGAAATGAATAGGCAAACTGTTTTGTCCGTTCATCTTTCACATAGTAACCACTCTCAGGATCTGTTGTACTTTCCTTAATCTCTTTGGTTTCTTCCTTATAAAATTTATCTGGTGGAAAAGGTTTCTTTCCATGGTTTTCACATCTTGATTTATTTCCTCTTGAAGGCGTTCTTGAAACGCTCGTGTTTCCTTGTGAACGACTTTCTTTGTGAACTTTCGCTTATTTGCACTGGCTTTCACATGAGTGGAATCAACGAATACATGCTCAGCACTTATTTAACTTTCTTTCGGAAGCTGTCATTAAGATGCGATAGAAAATCTGTTCAAACAGGTCAGTATCTTTAAAGTGTCGCTCGTGATTTTTCCCGAACGTTGAGAAGTGAGGCCTTTATCAATGATGTTTCGAAAGCATCGTCATCACCTCAAGTTTTATCCTATTTTAAAACAAAAAAGACTGTAGGCAAAAGCGGTTATATCTAATTGTTAAAACAAAGTTGAATGGAACGGAAGGTGCGAGACTCCTGCGGGAAAAGCGCGTCCAAGGGAGACCCCACAGGCGCAAAGGCGCCGAGGAGGCTCCCGGACCGCCCGCGGAAAGCGAGTGCCCTACGTTCTAATCAACGTTCGAATTTTTAAAACCCTCAAAAAAAAACTGTAGACAAACTCGATTTTCATCGAGTTTGTCTACAGTTTGAAGGTTCCTTTTCAAGGGAACTTTCTTTTTATTTCAGGAAAAACCCATTATTGTAATCAATTGTTATTTTAAAAAGTGAGATAACAATTGCACTTGAAAAAATATTAGTTTAATATAAACTTCTAGAGAGGTACGTACAAGTATTTTGGATAAAAGAGAAAACGTTTGCATAAAATTTTTGAGGGTACCCTACTAATAATGCACGATCATTAAATTCACCTTAGTGGAGGCAGAATATGAAATTTCTGATAGCAATTTTAGGACTGCTTATTGTTTTTGGACTAGCTATTTTAGTGAGTAGTGACCGCAAGAAAGTTAAAATTAAACCGATCATACTGATGGTGATCATTCAGCTTATTTTAACTTATTTATTATTAAATACGAAGTTCGGTTTAGTGATCATCAATTCGATTGCCAATGGTTTCGGAAAACTTTTGGAATGGGCAAATGAAGGGATCACCTTTGTATTTGGCGGGATTGTAAACGAAGGAGCATCACCCTTCTTTTTAAATGTCCTTCTACCTATCGTATTCATCTCAGCATTAATCGGGATTTTACAGCACTTCAAGATCCTTCCCTTCATCATGAAGTGGATTGGATTCCTGCTGAGTAAGGTGAATGGAATGGGTAAATTGGAATCTTACAATGCTGTCGCATCAGCAATAGTCGGCCAATCCGAGGTTTTCATCACCTTGAAAAAACAACTCGGTGCCATTCCTCCATCACGCATGTATACGCTTTGTGCGTCAGCCATGTCAACCGTATCGATGTCGATAGTCGGTGCTTATATGACCATGATTGAACCAAAGTATGTTGTGACGGCTATTGTTATTAACATGTTTGGTGGATTTATCATTGCATCCATTATTAACCCTTATACGGTAACGGATGAAGATGATATTCTCCCAGTTGAAGTAGGCGCAGAGAAGCAGTCTTTCTTCGAAATGCTTGGGGAATATATCATGGATGGATTTAAGGTTGCTATCACTGTTGCAGCGATGTTAATTGGTTTCGTGGCATTAATTGCAGGAATCAACAGCTTATTCGATATGATCCTCGGCATCAGCTTCCAAGAAATCCTGGGGTATATCTTTGCACCGTTTGCCTTTATCATGGGTGTACCGATTTCAGAAACCGTTACTGCAGGCGGAATCATGGCGACGAAGCTAGTGACGAATGAATTCGTTGCCATGCTGAGCTTAGGGGATGCATCATCGGCATTGAGCGATAGGACGATAGGGATCGTTTCGGTTTTCTTGGTTTCATTCGCTAATTTTTCATCTATTGGAATCATTGCTGGTGCGGTCAAAGGCCTGCATGAAAAACAGGGAAATGTTGTGGCTCGTTTCGGCTTGAAGCTGCTATACGGTGCGACTCTTGTCAGCATCCTATCAGCGATCATCGTAAGTGTAATACTTTAAGAAACCATAATGTTCAGTTTAATGATATGCAAGTGGATTTAACATAAGAGGTACTTGGGTTTACTCCTAAGTGCCTCTTTTTTATTTGTTCAGCAAAGATAAAGAAATCTATTGTTTTGAATTTGAAGGTATTTGGCTTGCTGGTATATAATACATGAAATCACTAGCCATGAAAGGGGAGTTGAGGATGACGATGAATGAGAAAGAAACAGCTATCTTTGCAGGAGGCTGTTTTTGGTGCATGGTTGCTCCCTTTGATGAAATGGATGGAATCATTAGCGTGACATCGGGTTATACGGGCGGTAGTTTTACCGCGCCTAGTTACAAACAAGTGATTACCGGTTCGACTGATCATGTTGAAGCGGTTCAAGTGGAATTCGATCCATCAATCATTTCCTATAAAGCGTTATTAGAGATATTTTGGCACCAAATCGATCCAACGGATGACGGTGGACAGTTCTCGGATAGGGGAGAGCAATACAAGGCAGCCATTTTCTATCTTAATGAACGTCAGAAACAGGAAGCAGAGCAATCCAAGGAAGCTTTAATGATAAGCGGACGGTTTAAGAAACCTATCGTTACGGGTATTTTACCCTCGGGGAAATTTTACGCAGCAGAGGAATACCATCAAGAATTCCATCGAAAAAATCAATTTCGCTATGCATTGTATCGTAAGGGCTCGGGACGGGATGCTTTCATTAAGGAAAATTGGCCTAAGGATAATGCGCGTCTTAGGAAGACCTTAACCGAGCGTCAGTTCCATGTAACCCAGGAAAATGGCACGGAGCCTCCTTTCGATAATGCTTATTGGGATCACTTTGAAGAAGGCATTTATGTGGATGTCGTTTTTGGGGAGCCCCTATTCAGTTCACGTGATAAGTATGATAGCGGTTGTGGGTGGCCGAGTTTCAAGAAGCCTATCATGTCGGCAAGTGTCAATGAAAAAATGGATCTCAGCCACCGAATGACCCGGACCGAGGTGCGCAGCAGGGACGCCGATTCGCACCTTGGACATGTTTTTCCTGATGGCCCCAATCCTAAAGGCACGAGATATTGCATAAACTCTGCGGCCCTTCGATTCATTCCTAGAAATGAAATGGAGAGAGAGGGATATGCAGACTTATTATTACTTTTTAAAATGAACTAACTAGTTGTAGGGGAACACAGCTGGATAAAGTGGATGAAAATTTATATCGATGCATCCTTGATAACTCTTCTAAGTTGGATCCATCTATTCAGCAGATTCCAATGTGGAAATTGAGAAGCTTCTAGGGAACAGAATGCATTGACCATCAAGAACTTATTCATCAATTTATCGGGAGTTTCCCTTTTAGACACGATGGTTGCCCATCAGATTTTTCAATTGATAAGTACCCTGCCTGTTGGGCATTGAATCGACCATTTCCGGTATTCGTCCTGATGTAGCCCAGACATCGATTCAGTTAGGACTTGATTTTAGTCAAGTTTCGACACATAGTACTCTTAAACAGGCCCTTTCCAAGCAAGGTATCAAACTTTACGAGAGAAAATGATATAAGGGTGCAGAGAATGAAAAGAACCAGATCCCGCTAGGAATCTGGTTCTTTTCAGTGACTCTATAACTTGAAGGAACTTTTCAAACCAACAATTTGGTTGAAGACCAATTGGCCGGGCGAAGTGAGTTTTGAATCAACATTGTAATACCCATGCCTGAAGAATTGGAATTTTTCCTGAGGCTTAACATCTTTCATGTTAGGCTCGACAAAGCCTTGTAAAATTTCTACGGAATCAGGGTTTACCCGCTCCAAGAATGATTTTTCTTCTTCATCTGCATTTTCCTTATCCAATATTAAAGGCTGATAGTTGCGGAATTCTGCTGAAACGGCCTGTGTAGCTTCGACCCAGTGCAATGTACCTTTAACTTTACGGCCAGTGAAGCCAGATCCGCTTTTCGTTTCAATGTCGTATGTGCAGCGAAGCTCAATGACGTTACCGTCTTCGTCTTTTATCACTTCTTCACATTTAATGAAATAAGCATGTTTTAAACGGACTTCATTGCCCGGGAAAAGACGGAAATACTTTTTCGGCGGGTTTTCCATGAAATCGTCCTGTTCGATATATATTTCACGTGAAAATGGGATTTGCCGTGTGCCCATTTCCGGAACTTCCGGATTGACCTCAGCATCAAGCCATTCAATCTCACCTTCCGGGTAGTTGGTGATGACCACTTTAAGCGGGTTTAGAATAGCCATGGTTCGCGGAGCCTTCAGCTTTAAGTCTTCCCTCACGAAATGATCGAGCATTTGAGAGTCTACAACACCGCTTGTTTTTGCGACACCTATCTCTTGGCAAAATGCACGAATCGCTTCGGGTGTATACCCGCGTCTTCGTAATCCCGAAACGGTAGGCATCCGTGGGTCGTCCCAGCCGTCCACGAAGCTCTCATCCACGAGCTGCTTCAGTTTTCGCTTGCTCATTACTGTATTAGTCAGGTTAAGACGGCCAAATTCATATTGTTTTGGTTTGCTGTCCATTTCACAATTTTCAACGATCCAGTCATAAAGGGGGCGTTGATCTTCGAACTCAAGCGTACAAATGGAGTGGGTGACTCCCTCGATAGCATCTTCAATAGGGTGGGCAAAGGCATACATCGGATAGATGCACCATTTGTTGCCGGTATTATGGTGTTCGGTATGGGAGATACGGTATATAACGGGATCGCGCAGGTTAATGTTAGGTGAGCTCATATCGATTTTTGCACGCAATACTTTTGCACCGTTCCCGAATTCGCCGCTGCGCATCTTTTCAAATAGTTCAAGGTTTTCCTCTACGGTTCTATTGCGGTAGGGGCTATCTTTCCCTGGCTCGGTCAGCGTTCCGCGATATTCACGGATTTGGTCGGCATTAAGGTCGTCCACATATGCCATTCCTTTATTGATGAGCAGCACAGCTCTCATATACATTTCATCAAAATAGTCGGAAGCGAAGAAAAGGTTATCCCAGTCGTAGCCGAGCCATTTTACATCTTCCTTAATGGAGTTGACATACTCGATATCTTCTTTCAATGGATTCGTATCATCGAAACGAAGGTTTGTTTTCCCATTGAAATCATCAGCCACCCCAAAATTCAAAATAATTGATTTGGCGTGCCCGATATGTAAATATCCATTAGGCTCAGGAGGGAAGCGGGTGATGACATGATCATGTTTTCCGGACTCTAGATCATCTTTTATAATATTTTTAATAAAATTCGAAGAGTTATTTTCCAACTGAATTCGACCTCTTTCATTTATATACTTCTTTTAATTTTACCTGTATATATACCATAAATACAGATATTTTTCCATGTTCGAGCCGGAATCAGGGTTTTGAGATATGTTCTGAAACAATTCATCAAGTATATATTTTGTACAGTCAGATTGAAAATATCCCTGAAATTTCAATCATATAAATGAAGAACTAGCTAACTGGCAAATAAAGAAAAAATGAACGGGTTTTACATGCAAAATAAGCAATACAGGAATTCACGCCTGTACTGCTTATAATGATGTCCGGGCTCAAGGCCGGATTATCGGCAGTGAAGGACGAATTCTTCCCGCCAAATCAAAAGACTGTCGTTTGCAGGAATTCTTTTGTACGCTCTTCTTTTGGATTGGTGAAGAATTCTTTTGGCGGGCCGCTTTCGACAACCCGTCCATTATGCATGAAGACAATCCAATCCCCAACTTCACGTGCAAAGCTCATTTCATGTGTAACGACTACCATTGTCATCCCTTCCAAGGCAAGTTCCTTCATCGTAGCAAGAACCTCCCCGACAAGTTCGGGATCCAGAGCGGAGGTGGGCTCATCAAAGAGTAGGATATCAGGTTTCATGGCAAGGGCGCGGGCTATGGCAACACGCTGTTTCTGACCACCTGAGAGCTTGCTTGGATAAACATCCGCTTTATCTGATAAACCGACTTTGGCAAGCAATGCTTTTGCTTCTTCAATAGCCTGGGCCTTAGGGATCTTTTTGACGTGAGTCGGTGCTTCGATGACATTTTCAAGTACGGTCATATGCGGGAAGAGATAGAAATGCTGAAAAACCATTCCGACTTTCTCGCGGATTTTATTAATATCATGTGTACCAGGTTTGATTTCCGTTCCTTCAATAAGGATTTGCCCGCTGTCCTTCTTCTCCAAATAATTCAAGCAGCGGAGAAGTGTGCTTTTTCCGGAACCGCTTGGTCCGATCAGACAGACAACATCGCTATCCAACACCTTCATATCGATATCTTTGAGTACATGTAGGTTTCCATAAGATTTATTTAAATTCCTAATGCGAATCATTTCTTTTTGTTCCATTTCAATTCCCCCTATCGATCACTAATGGACAGTTTCTTTTCGAATAAATTGACGATAATGGTCAGGAATGCCACTAGAATCAAGTAGTAGACCGCTACAATCAATAAATAAGTCATTTCATCGAAATTATTGGAACCTAACGTAGTGGCTACGTTAAACAGCTCATTCATGGATATGAAGGCTGCCAGTGATGAATCCTTCAGACCGATGATGAATTGGTTGCCTAGCGGCGGCAATGCACGACGGAAGGCTTGAGGTAAGATGATTCTTCTTAATGTGAGCGAATTGCTCATGCCAAGGGAGCGTCCGGCCTCCATTTGGCCTTTGTCGATGGATTGGATCGTACCACGTAAAATTTCAGAGATATAAGCTCCATTATGGAAGGCCAGGGCAAGTGACGCCGCCCAGAAGTCTGGCAGTAAGAAGAGATTGCTGATACCGAAATAGAGTATGAAAATCTGTACGATAAGCGGTGTACCCCGTACCAGGAATACATATGTATCTGAAATCCATGCAAGAATTTTTATATTTGATATTTTTAAAAGTGCAAATAACAGCCCAATGATGATTCCCACCAATATGGAGACTACCGTCAGTTCCAATGTTAGGAGCATGGCTCGGATGAATACATCCGAGGAGCTAAATAATGTATCAAAAAAATGTGAGAAACTTGGCAATGTAATGACTCCCTTTCTATCAATCTTTATTCAGGCTTAGTTGTGATATCCTCACCAAAGTACTTTTTACTGATTTTCGCAAGAGTTCCATCTTCCCGGAGGTTTTCAAGTGCTTCGTTGATGCGTGCAAGCAGCTGTGGGTTGTTGTTAGGCAGTACGATGGCCTGCTCGCTTCGTTCTATCAATTGTCGTCCTTTGATGTCGAAACCTTCCTTGGTCGCTTCCTTGCCGGTTACAAAGTCGGTGATGACGGCATCATGACGTCCTCCGCTCAATGCTTTCAGGGCGGTGATATCACTATCATAGGTTTTTACATTGGTTGTATACTTTTCGGCTGTGGTTGCGTAAGTGGAGCCTTTAGAAGCCGCAACTTCCTTTCCCTTTAAATCTTCGACCGTTTTAATATCGCTATCTGAGCGGACGAAAATTTGAGGACCTGAGTAGTAATAAGGGGTGGAGAAGGCAACATGTTTACTTCGTTGTTCATTAATTGTATGACTGGCAACCGCGGCATCTGCCCGACCGGTTTTGACACCTTCTACTATACCTTTGAATTTTATCCGTTTAGGTACTGGCTCTAGGCCGAGTTCTTTGGCTATTGCATCGCCAACTTCAATATCGAATCCTGTTACGGTCATGTCATCATTGACATAACTGAATGGCTTGAATTCGCCTGAGGCAGCGAATACAAACTGTTCCTTATTGATCAGCTTACTCCCATCCTCTAGCTGGTCTTTTTCAGCACAGCCGGACAGAAGACCAAGAATAACCAGAATGGATAGCATGAATGTAACTGATGATTTCATGATAATTTCATTTCCCCCTTTGAAAAAACTAATAGAATGGTCTATACCCTTATGAGGTAGTGAAATAACCTCATTCACTAGGGAAAATAAAACTGAAATAAAAAAGGGTGCCCAGATCATGCTGACATTTCATTCATGAATTCCTTCACTATGCACTTCTTAAAGGTTCTCGGCCATTGCCTTCATTTCCTCCCAAATTACCGGTAATTTCCTGAAAAAATGACAATAATTATTTAATAGGGTAAGAGATTTCGACTAGATTCAACTCTAGAAATGAATATAAAACAATTCAGGATGATGGTTTAACCTCTATCGAAAGAGAAAAATGGTTGAAAACCGTATCTATTGAAATGAAAGGAAATGAGATAAAACTGTGGGGATAACGAAAAAAGCTTCGTATTGTCTGCCAACAAAATCCTGAATTTGTTAACTGACTTTAATTTTGCCTATGAAGTGAAGTATAATATAGCAAAATAGAAGAAGGGCAGTTGGGAAAATGGTAAGCAACTTTGTGCAAGATCAATTACAGGAATTTCGCGAAAAAAATCAAGATAGAGGCCGCTTAATTATAAAATGTCCGGACCAGCCAGGAATTGTTTCAACAGTTACAGCCTTTCTTAAAGAATATGATGCAAATATTGTTGAATTGAGCCAGTATTCGATGAATCCTGAGGGCGGTACCTTTTTCACCAGGATTGAATTCGATTGTCCAGGATTAAAGGATAAGGCAAAGGATATGCAACTTGCATTTCAGGAAGTTTCGACAACATTTTCAATGCAATGGACATTTAACCATGTGAGTGATTTGAAGAGGACGGCAATCTTCGTTTCCAAGGAACCGCATTGTCTTCTGGAATTGCTATGGGAATGGCAAAGCGGGGATTTATTAGCTGATATTGCGCTAGTCATAAGTAATCATGAAGATACCAGGCAAATTGTCGAATCGATGGGCATCCCTTTTTATTATATTCCTGCAAATAAGGATATACGTAAGGAAGTTGAGACAAAACAGCTTGGACTTTTGGAAGAGTTCAATGTGGACCTAATTGTATTAGCTAGGTATATGCAGATATTGACGCCGGATTTCGTAGCTGCCCATCCAAACAAAATCATCAATATACATCATTCATTTTTACCTGCCTTCATTGGTGCCCGGCCTTATGAAAGAGCTTATGATAGAGGTGTTAAGCTGATTGGGGCGACTTCCCATTATGTGACGAATGATTTGGATGAAGGTCCAATCATCGAGCAGGATATTGAACGTGTGGACCATCGCGATTCAGCAGGGGATATGAAGAAAATCGGTCGTTCAGCTGAACGCAGAGTGCTGGCCCGTGCAGTTAAATGGCATTTGGAGGACCGCGTCCTCGTTCATGAAAATAAAACGGTAGTCTTTTAAAGTGAAGATCCCCCTTGGTTTGCCAAGGGGGTTTTTAGCATGGATTGGATAATGAAATGTTTAATACGTGTACACCACCCTGACTGAGGCGGTGATATTCAATTCTCCAGGCTGGATAGGGGTGGATGCCATTTTTGAAAAGGTGCTCGTTTGGAAAAGGATTGGCGTCGTGGTTTCTGATACTTCGTCAACTTGATTAGGGATTGGATTCAATGAGATTCCTATTGTTCGAGCCATGGAGAGTGCCTTTTCGTATGCCTTTTTTAAAGCGAGCGAAAGTGCCCGGTTATAATATGCTTCTGGATTGGATAAGGAAAAGCGGATGCTTGTGATCGAATTGGCACCGCTTCTGACTGCCGTGTCGATAATGCTGCCTATTTTTTCGATGTCTGTCGTTTGGGCTTGGATCATGTGCTGGACTTTATAGTTCTTGAACAATTCCTTTCCGTCGATATAATCATATTGTGGATCGATTCTATAATCACTCGTTTTCAATTGCTCTTCGGGTATGCCAGCGGATTTAAGTGATGCGATGACATTCGCGATTGCTTGGGAATTGGCCTGCTGGGCCTTTTGCGGGTCCTTATCCTCTGTTATGACTCCAAGGGTGATTATGGCTTGATCCGGGGCAGCTTGAAGCGTCTCTGAGCCGGAAACTCTTAATGTATGTTCATCATTGCGGTAATAATCCCTATCGGGGGCATTATATTCTTGATTCATGTTGACACCAGCCTTTTTAATGAGATCTCAACCCTATTGTACGAAGTATGAACGGGAAACATGATTGAAATATCTCCATCTTTATCGATACCGTCGAAAAACCCATAAAAAATTTCTATAATATATTCAAGAATATCTTCAAGCTTAAGATATACAAAAAAAACACTCGGCCTGGACCGAGTGCGCTTTACTTATGAATGACTTGAACCCTGCCAACCTGGCCATCAGTCAATCTTACTTTAATTCCATGAGGGTGACTGCTGGAGTTGGTTAAAATATCCTTTACAGTTCCGCTTGTCAGTTTTCCGCTGCGTTGATCTGCTTTAAGTATAATGTCCACTGAGGCACCAGGGGTAATGTCTTTCCGATTTTTACCGTTCATGTTCAATTCAATCCTTTTCAGAGTTATTTGCAATCATTCAATCATGCATAACTTCAGTATAAGGAAAACGGCGAACCCAGTCGACTATTACTAACATTGTCCATTAGCGTATTTTTTTCAATGGTTCGACGGCAGGACCATTTAATACTTCCCCGGTTATAGAGTAACGGGAGGAATGGCATGGGCAGTCCCAGGTACGGTCGCCGCTGTTCCATGCAACCTCACACCCCATATGGGTACATGTGGAATCGACAATATGCAGCTGACCATCATGATCTCGGTAGCACCCAGCCTTGTCTCCATTGACCTTCACGATTGCCCCTTCATCAATGCCTAAGTCTTCTGGCGTTTTAAGAATGGTGGCCAATTTGCCTTTTATCAAATGTTTCGCTACATCAGCATTAACTTGAACTATATTCTTCAAGCCTTTTAAACGGGAAGGGGCATACAATTCTGCATACCGGTTATCCCTTTGCAAAATATGGTCAGTCAAGATTTTAGCGGCAATCGATCCATTCGTCATACCCCATTTTGCATACCCCGTTGCAATTAGAACGTTTTGATGATTGGATGTCACTGGACCGACGAAGGGGATATTATCCGGTGACATAATATCTTGTGCTGACCAGCGATATGGAATATCCGTAACATCGAAATATTGGGAACTGAAGTCCTTTAAGGCCTCATAATGCTCGATAGTCGAGATTCCCTGGCCTGTTTTATGGCCTTCCCCGCCGACAAGTATAAGTTTTTCCCCATTTTCCAATTCCGTATAGCGAAGGGATCGGGTAGGGTTGTCTGCACTGTAATACATCCCACCTGGATATTCCTGATCAGTCTTAATTCCAAGTACATAGGACCTTTTTACATAAACACGGGCAAAGTATAAGCCCGTTTCATCATTGAAAGGGAAGTGGGAGGCAACGATTACCTGATTGCTTTTGATTGTATATCCAGTATCGGTTTGAACGGTCGGTGGGTCGCCGTCTTCAATCTTCATGGCCGTTGTCCGTTCATAGATTGTCCCTCCAGCTTCAAGAATCTTGGAGATGAGGGCAGTTAAATATTTTAACGGATGGAACTGAGCTTGATCTTTCATTATCACTGCAGCTTTACAAGGAATGGAGAAAGGGATACTCTCTGCATAATCCCCCCGAATGCCAAGCTTTTGATAGGCTTTCAGTTCATTTTGGACTTTGCTTTTATATTCATCGGTGTTCGCGTAAACATAGGCATCCTGTGCAGTCAAATTACATTCAATGGAATGTTCTTCTACCAAGTCTTTGATTAATTTCATTCCATCTGCATTCGCTTCATAATAGAGTTTGGCCTTCTCTTCTCCATGTTCGGTGATCAACTGGTCGTAAATCAGGCCATGCTGGGCTGTTATTTTTGCTGTAGTGTGTCCGGTTGTTCCAGTAAGGATTTCGCCTGCCTCAATCAGTGTGACTTTAATGCCTTGTTTAGCCAATAGATAAGCTGAAGTGATTCCAGTTATTCCGCCACCTACTATTAAAACATCAGTGGTTATATCTTTATCTAGTTTAGAAAACGAAGGGAAAGTTAACGCACTGCGCCAATAGGGTTCCGGAAATTGAGGAAGGTTTGTATTTTTATCAGTCATTTGAATACCTCCATACAGTTCATTAGTGAATCGTCCATTTATTACCATACCCAAATCCGCTATTTATACCCCTATTTTTTGTAAGAGAAATATTCAGAAAAATACATTATTAGGTTTGTTTACAAATATGTATACATGTAAACAAAAATAGTTTTGTTGTACACAAATATGTATTCATGTTTACAACCATGTACACATGGCTATATATAAGGTGTATACATATTTTTTCTATTGAAAACAAATTGAAAACAATTCGACAAATATAGCTACAACTAATGAAGGAATGACTATCGGGATAACTTTTTCAGCTTCCAGAATCGTGGGAAGGAGGGCTGTTAAATATCTTAAAGGAATGAAACTGTGCTTGGATCATAGAAGATTTACAAGCAGAAAGGCATTTCTTCTGCATAATCCCTGCGAATGGCTAGTTTCGATAGGCTTTTAGTTCTTTTTGAATTTTACTTTTATATTCATCAGTATTCGCGTGAATATAGGTATCCATTGCAGTCAAATTACATTCAATGAATGTTCTTCTACCAAGTCTTTGATAAGCTCATTCCGTCTGCATTGGCTACATAATATAGTTTGGCTTTCTCTTCACCATGTTTTAGTGATCAAACAAATCGTAAATCAGGCCATGCTGGGCTGTTATTTTTGCTGTAGTGTGTCCGGTTGTTCCAGTAAGGATTTCGCCAGCCTCAATCAGTGTAACTTTAATACCTTGTTTAGCTGAGTAATCCCTGTAATTCCGCCGCCTGCAATTAAGACGTCAGTAGTTATATCTGTATCTAGTAAAAGAAGGGAAAGTTAACGGACTGCGCCAATAAGGTTCCTGAATTTGGAGGTTTCTGTATTTTTCTCAATCATTTGAATACCTCTGTACAGTTCATTAGTGAATCGCCCATTTATTACTACAACCAAATTCACTATTTATACGCTTATTTTTGTAGGGGGAATGATCAATTAAAAATACAATATAAGGTTTGTGTACAAAAACGTATACGTGTAAACAAAAAAAGATGCATCGTGTACAATTACGTATACCTGTGTGCAAATGCGTACACATAGCTATATATAAGGTGTATACATATTTGTTCCTATTGTAAACAATTTGAAAACAATTCGACAAATCTAGCTATTACTAATGAAGGATTGACTATCGTGGAAACCTTTTCTATCCTTAAAGGGAATGGTTCACTATTTTTTTTCTATAAAAAAGGGGATGTTTTTAGATGAGTTCTAGAATCGCAGCAGTAGACGTAGGAAATGATGCTATCAAAGCTATTTTTGGAAAGCTAGAGTCTGAACTATATATACCAAATGTCATTGCAAAAGACATAGAGGACCGTCCGGTCATTGGGATTGAGGAACTTAATGAAAAAAACCCATTGGAAGGGATTCATATTAGGGTCCATTCACCGGCTCTACAAGACAATAATGCGATTTATCGCGTTGGGAACTTGGCGACAAAAAGTGATAATCCTACAGAACTGGATTTAGGAAGCAGTAAATCGGAAGAAGATCAAACATTAGTCATGCTTTTTGCGGCTCTTGCATTAGACGCTGCCAAGTTGGGGGACAACGATACATTCAAAAAAGTGAATAATGTTGTGGAAGCCAACTATACGCTTGGAACAGGGTTGCCACTTCGGGAGGTTAAAGAAGGGAAAGACGTCGGGTACCGCTCGAAATTACTTGGTTCAGTCCACCAGGTGGAATTTTTAATTACTCCTAAATACCAAGGCATGAAGGTTAATATCAAATTCGATGAAGTGAAAGTCTATCCAGAAGGCTTCGCTGCATACATAAATTTGGTCATGGATAAAGATTTGAATATCATTAACCGTGAATTAATAGATAGAAGAATACTCATTCAGGATATCGGTGGATTATCGACAGATATCGCGGTCATTAAAAACCGTAAAGTTGACGATGACAAAGCTCAAGGATTCAATTTGGGAGTAGCTGAAGCCCTTGAATCGATTCGTGAAGAAATCAGGAAGAAACATGGTGTCGAGCTGGATAGCAGACGCGACGTCGTTGAAATCATCACGAAGAAAAATGATCGCAATCATATTATGGTTCGCGGAAGCCGGACTAGTGTCCATGATATCGTTGACCGTATTTTGGGAGAACTGGCCAAAAAGCAATATCGCCACCTGCGCAATGTATGGCAAAAAAATTCCCAAACGGAAATCTGCTATTTCGTAGGCGGGGGATCAATTGTCCTGAAAGATTACTTGAAAACATTGAATCAAAATTTCGATGGCTACAATATAGACTTTTTCGAAGATGAGCGGGAAAGCGTTTGGATGATGGCAAACGCCTATTATAAATTGATTTCGGATTTTAAACGCCGGAATGCAAAGGAACAGAATCAGTCCCAGCAAAAGAAGAAAGAACAAAGAACGGGTTCCATTAAATAGGTGAGAGAATGAAAAAAACAGCTTCTTCTGAAATTAAAAGAGGGCAAGCCATCACTTTTCGTATCCCTTCGGATGTATCAGACTATACGTTAAGACAGCTGCAGAAATTGAAGGAAACGGAAAGAAGGAATTTTTCCAGTAAAATTGCCGAGTATGTTCTCGATGGAGTCGGGCAATCCACCCATCAGGATCGGGAAATGATTGCCCTGCCCATGCCGAACAAGCTAAGCAAATCTCAGCGTGATTGGCTCAAGCATTCCCACTCAGAAGCTATGCTTGGAACGATTATGTACAACCTTTTATCCGATCCTTTACGCGCTACGGCCTTGCTTGCCTCTTTGAACAGTAATGGATCGAATGAGGAATATATGCAAGTTGAGCTTGAAGAAAAGGAAGTGGAGGGGGTCAAGGAAGACTTGCCTAAGAGAGATCTGGATGATTTTGATTGGAGTTTGGAAGAACCCGAACAACAAGTGGAAGAACCCGAACAAGAAGAGGAAAATCTTGATGATCTCCTGGGTGATTTTCTTGATCAAATGAACCAGTAATATATAGGAGGATATCTGACGAAAAGTTGGATATCCTTCTTTTTATTGGAGAGCTGGTTAAAAAAAGAGGAACCACAGGGGTTTCTCTTGAAATGATCAAGCTAGGAAAATCAGTTGATAGAGGAATAGAATAGCAAACACGTACACGAACGGATGCACTTCACGGAACTTGCCTCTAGCCATTTTTAAAATGGGATAGGCGATGAATCCAAGTGCTATCCCGTTTGCGATGCTTGACGTTAACGGCATGGCGACAATGACCAAAAAGGCTGGGAATGACTCATCAAAGTGTGTCCAGTCAATTTCATTAATGCTTTTGATCATCATACTACCCACGATGATCAAGCTTGGTGCCGTGATTGCCGCTACATTTGAAACAGCCCCTATCAGTGGACTGAAGAAGGCAGTTATTAAGAACAGGATGGCCACAACTAACGCGGTTAAGCCTGTCTTGCCGCCTGCTCCTACCCCAGCTGAAGATTCAACTGAGGCTGCTGTCGGGCTTGTACCGAACATGGCACCAACGGTAGTGCCGATGGAGTCTGCAAAAAAAGCACTGCCGGATTTTTCAAGCTTATTATTCTTCAACAATCCGGCTTGACGAACAATGCCTAATAAAGCACCTGTCGTATCGAATAACATCACAAGTAAAATGGAGAAGACGACGCCATAAAGCCCGTAGTTAATGACATCCGCGATAGATGTGATTGGATTGGCGACTATTATCCCTTCAGGTAAAGTAGGAGTGGAAACAAGACCATCCACTTCCAATTGGCCTGTAAAGAAAGCGATTATGGCAGTCACGATCATCCCGATGAATATCGCACCCTGTACATTACGTACGATCAGCACGATCGTAATGACCAGACCAACCAATGTAAGTGCCACACTAGGGTCCCTGAAGCTTCCAAGGGTGACTAGGTTGGATTCATGCTGTGTTACGACACCTGACAAGCGAAGTCCGATAAAGGTGATGAAAAGTCCGATTCCGGCACTGATTGCATGCTTTAAGTTATTGGGGATGGCCTCAATCAATTTTGAGCGGAAAGAGGTAAGCGATAAAAGGATAAAGATGATACCGGTAACAAAGACTGCCGAAAAGGCAACTGTGTATGAGATATCATGGGTTCCCAGTACCGAGTATGCAAAATAAGCATTCAATCCCATGGCCGGTGCTATGATAATTGGGTAATTGGCTAAAAGGGCCATGCATAGGGTACCGACTATTATTGCGATTATGGTTGCTGTGAATGCCTGGTCGAAAGGAACTCCGGCATCAGAAAGGATCATTGGGTTTACAACGATGATATAAGCCAGTGTTAAAAAGGTTGTAAGCCCCGCAAGTACTTCGGTCTTAATATTTGAATTCCGTTCTTTTAATTTAAACATGCGGTCACTCCTTTTTTATATAAAAAAAATCCTTGCAAAACTCTACAAGGATAAGATGCTTACCCTTTTTCAAGTAAGCAGCTCGATAGTATGGATAATAAAACCTTATAAATTATATTAGAAAAATAACTAAAGTACAATAGCATGAAAAATTTTAAGTGACAGGTTTTCTCGAAAATAGATAATGATATACTAACAAATAGCTTAGACTAAGAAAAATGACCTTTAGTGAAGGAAGTGTACCCATTTCCTGAAGTTGGTTTACCAGTCAATAAAATGAAGAAATTCAGAAAGTAGGCAAATACATGACAAAATTCATCGACCTTGGCGTCAGCCCGGCGATTAACATGATATTAAAGCAAATAGGAATATCCAACCCCACCCCCATACAGGAGAAATCGATACCGGATATCCTTGCTGGAAGAGATGTCATCGCGAAGGCGCAGACGGGAACGGGGAAGACCTTGGCGTTTTTGCTGCCAATCCTGGAAAAAGTCGATCCTGCTGCATCCCACATACAATCCCTGATCGTCACGCCAACCAGAGAATTGGCTTTGCAAATCACAGCCGAATTGAAAAAATTCGCCAATGAAATCGAAGGACTTCAGGTGCTTGCAGTTTATGGCGGACAGGATGTCGAGCAGCAAATGAAAAAGCTGACAAGAAATATTTCTGTTGTGGTTGCCACACCAGGCAGGTTATTAGATCATTTAAGAAGGGGCACCATTGACCTTTCCCAAACTCGAACACTTGTGCTGGATGAAGCTGATCAAATGCTCCATATTGGATTTTTACCAGAAGTGGAAGAAATCATGGGTCAGCTTCCAGAGGAGCGCCAAACGTTGCTCTTTTCAGCGACGATGCCTGAACAAGTGCATCAATTGGCTAAGCGCTACATGAATAAACCATTAACCGCCGCTGTGAAGGCTGAGCAAGTAACGGTCGAGCAAATCAGACAGCTTGTCATCGAAACGACCGATCGTGCCAAACAGTCTTCATTAATTAACATAATTAAAGAAGAACAGCCATACCTGGCGATCATATTTTGCCGTACAAAACGTCGCGTTTCAGTTTTGAATGATGCCCTCAAGGCAGCCGGATTCAATTCTGAAGAACTCCATGGGGACCTTTCACAGGCAAAGCGGGAACGCGTCATGAAAAACTTCAGGGATGCCAAGCTTCAATATTTAGTGGCAACGGACGTTGCTGCACGAGGACTTGATGTAGAAGGTGTGACACATGTATTCAATTATGATGTTCCCGAGGACGCTGAAAGTTACATCCATCGAATTGGCCGTACAGGACGAGCGGGTGAGAATGGCTTGGCTGTAACCTTCATTGCCACGAAGGATCTTCAGCTTTTAAGCGATATAGAAAAAGGGATCTCCATGAAAATCGAAAGAAAGACGATAGAAGGAGTGAAAATGTTTCAACCTGATGAGGTGGGACAAAAAAAGAAACGTTATGATGATAATGCTGAAGTGGGTACCCGCCGACCGCCGCATTCAGGAGGGGGAAGGCGCCATCGGGAACGGATAGATACGAGAGGACCGAATCGAGGCAGTCACCGTTCTGTAAATCAAGCGGACAATCGTGAAATCGAGAGGGAGAAACCACGGGGAGGCCGGATGGAAAACAGCCGCGGACTTAAACGTGAGGATTCACGGGGAGGCCGGATGGAAAACAGCCGCGGATCTAAACGTGAGGATTTGCGGGGAGGCCGGATGGAAAACAGCCGCGGACCTAAACGTGAGGATTCGCGGGGAGGCCGGATGGAAAACAGCCGCGGACCCAAACGTGAGGATTCGCGGGGAGGCCGATCGGAAGACAGCCGTGGACCAAAGCGTGACAATCCACGAGGAGATCAAAGAGACAGCCGTAGAGCAAACAGTGCACAAGGGCCAAGTAATTTTAGGGGTGGATCAGGCAGCAGCCCCAATAGAGGGAGAAACCGGTAAAAGGGGGAGACTGGAGTGGAAAAGCCTTGGTTGGCAGAATATCCAGTTTCGTTGGAGCTTGCAGGAAAATTGATCATGCTGCAGTTTCCGGAAATTGAGTTGAAAGAGATCAAGCAGCTTGGGGAGGGGTTCGATAATACGGTCATACAAATCAATGGGCAATTTGTATTCCGTTTCCCTCGCCGCCCTATTGCAGTTACGTTGATTCAGTTGGAAAATCAGCTTTTGCCTTCAATTGCAGGGACCTTTCCGCTTGATATCCCTGAACCAATCTTTTTTGGGAAACCAAGTACACTATATCCTTATCCTTTTACCGGTTATAAAATGGTAAAGGGACACTTGCCTATAGAAGGAACAAAAGCAAAGAAGGCTAAATCGGCAAAAAGATTTGCCCATTTTTTGAAAGTTGTTCACCGTTTCCCTGTGGAAAGGGCTAAGCGTTTAGGTGTACAGCCTGATGGGATGATGAGGCTTGATGTATCCTATCGCAAGAAGTCGCTAATGGAAAATGTCTCAAATCTAATAAAGTTAGGATACTTTGAACAAGCTGATGCGGTTAAAGATTTTGTTGGAGGGCTAGGCGAGTTGGGTGCTCCGCAACCGAGTTCACTCGTTCACGGAGACATTCATATCCGAAATGTTTTACTTGATGACGAAGGCGTTCTTACAGGTATCATTGATTGGGGAGATGTGCATATCGGAAACCCTGCCATTGATTTATCCTTTTTATATAGTTATTTCCCAAGAGAAGCGCGCCGAGGCTTTTTTGAAATCTATGGTGAAATCGAAAAAGAAACGGAGAGCTTAGCCAGGTTCAGAGCAATATATATGCTTGTTACATTACTCGTTTATGGCATTGACCGCCATGATGAAGAGCTGATAGCCATTACGAGTACCGGTTTGAAATTTGCTATAGAAGAATAATTGTAATGCTCTTTTGATGTCTAGGAGGTTCATATGAAGGCAAGTTATTATCATGCAATCACATTAATGGGGAACATGTTGGAACAAGCTAATATTCCTTATCAATATACAGGTCGACCTGCTCTGTTCGTGCAAGGAGTGGATATTGATAATTATGAGAACATCGTCATTGATGTACAATGGGATCTTTTTGATGAGGCATTAGATCTTTTTTCCGAATACTCCCCGACAAAGCCTGAAAAAAGTCCTGAGACTGCCTCTTTTCAAATGGATGTCGAGGGGATTTCTGTCACTGTCCACTGCAGGTTTAACACGACCATTAAAACAGACCCTTATCGCTTGTCTATAAAGATGGGGGATATGGAGGTATGGTGCAGGTCGTTGTACAGTTATTTATACGATGAAGAAATGAGAAGGTACAGTGCCGAGATTCATGCTTACTTATTTGCCGAGCAGAAAGGGTTCACAGCGGAAAATGAACAGGCGTGGAACCAGAATAATTACTTAGCGCTTGTCAATCGTTATGGAAATCCTGCGGAACTGGCATCGAAAATCAAGCAAAACCCAAAATGGAGACTGCACCCTTTTTATAAATATATGGGGGACATATCCGGCAAAAAAATCACTCATTTGATGGGGTCGAACGGTGTCAAAGCAGTTGCGATGGCCATATTGGGAGCCACAGTGAAAGTTGTTGATTTTTCCCAGGAAAACGCAACGTTTGCAAATGAGCTGGCAAATGGGTCTGATGTCTCCATCGAGTATATTGTTTCCGATGTGCTTTCATTACCGTCGGAACATGAATCAGGGAATCAGGATTTGATCTTAATGGAGCTTGGCGTGCTTCACTATTTAATCGATCTCCAGCCGTTATTTGAAAAAATTAAATCGATGTTGAAACCCGGAGGCCGATTCGTACTGCATGAATTTCACCCGATTTCAACAAAGCTCATTACTTCGAATGGCAAAAAACATAAGATAACAGGAAACTATTTTGCCCCGGCAATCGAAAATAATGAGGTCGCTTTTTCCAAGCATATGCCGGATCAGGAAAAAGGGAGCCTTTCAAGAGTTGTACAGCGTAAATGGACAATCGGGGAACTTATAACGTCAATAGGTCAATCAGGGCTTGTTATTAAAGTACTCGAGGAAGAACCGAATCATAAAATCCACGATATTGGACTTCCGAAAACATATACATTGGTGGCGGAACGAGTTTAAGCTGCTGTTAAGGAAATAATGCTGACTGAATGAGTCTTTTCAGTCAGCTTTTTATTTACTTCATAATAAAAGGGGATGCCGCGTTCTGCGACATCCCCTAAAAAAAATTAATTTTGAGCCGACCATTCTTCTACATCCCATACTTTGGTAACCCAATCTTCATAGAAGTCAGGTTCATGGCATACGAGGACAATCGTTCCTTTATACTCTTTCAATGCACGTTTCAGTTCTTCTTTTGCAACGACATCCAAATGGTTAGTCGGTTCATCGAATAACAGCCAATTGCTTTCGGTAAGCATAAGTTTACACAGACGTACTTTTGATTGTTCACCACCGCTTAAATGGCTCATTGGACGTGTAATGTGCTCGTTTTTCAGACCGACACGGGCAAGAATGGCACGTACCTGTGGTTGGTCTAGATGCGGAAATGCATTCCACACTTCATCGATCGGCGTCGTATTGCCTGCTTTGACTTCCTGTTCAAAATAAGAAGAAAAAAGGAAATCGCCAAGTGATCTTTTGCCGCCTAGAGGATCAATTTTACCCAAAATCGTTTTTAAAAGAGTGGATTTTCCAACTCCATTACAGCCGACCACGGCGATTTTTTCTCCCCGTTCGATTGTCATGGACAACTTCGGAAGCAATGGGCGGTCATATCCAATTTCCAAATCCTCACCTTCAAATACATAACGGCTGCTCGCACGTGATTCTTTAAAGTCAAAGGTAGGTTTCATTGCAGTTTCTGGACGATCGATACGTTCCATGCGATTCAATTGCTTTTGACGGCTCTTTGCCCGACCGGTCGTTGAGTAACGGGCTTTATTTTTTGCAATGAAATCTTCTTGCTTTTTAATGAATTCACGCTGTTTTTCATAGGCATTGATGTGCTGATTTTTATTCAATTCGGCAAGCTCAAGGAATTTTTCATAAGTTGCCGTGTAACGGGTCAGTTTTGAAAATTCAAGATGGAAAATGACGTCGACGACGCCGTTCATGAACTCGGTATCATGCGAAATTAATAAGAAAGCATTAGGATATTCCTTTAGGTAGCTGCTCAGCCAGCGGATATGCTCTACATCCAAGTAGTTCGTCGGTTCATCAAGGAGCAGTACTTCAGGCTGTTCCAAAAGTAACTTGGCTAGTAAAACTTTTGTCCGTTGTCCACCGCTTAGGGCAGAAACGTCACGGTCCAATCCGATTGCATCCAACCCTAAACCGCGTGCCGCTTCTTCAATTTTAATATCCAGATTGTAAAAACCACCGGCTTCAAGCTTGTCCTGGATTTCACCCATTTGTTCCAAGAGTTCTTCAAGTTCTTCTGGAGTGGCTGTCCCCATTTTCTCTGTTACTTCATTCAATGCTTTTTCCTGCTCGAATAAAGGTAAGTATGCATCCCTTAAGACGTCGCGAATCGATTTACCTTTAGAAAGTATCGTATGCTGATCAAGATATCCATATTCGACACCAGGTGTCCATTCCACCCGGCCATCATCATGGATAAGCTGTCCTGTAATGATATTCATCATCGTTGACTTTCCGACACCATTTGCCCCGACCAGACCAACATGTTCGCCGGCCATCAGGCGGAAGGAAACATCCTTGAATAAGGTGCGATCGCCAAAGCTGTGTGCTAATTTATCTATAGAAAGTAAGCTCATTTATATTGAACCTCCCAATTAATTTGAAAAAATCCCTACGTTTCATCATACTAAAATCTGCACGGGATTGCTATCTAATCTATTAATTTACATATATGCCCTTTGGTGACAATCGAGCCCTTGGCAGGAAAAATCGTAATGATGAATATAGGATCTACACCTGTTGGACCTGTTTTTGGATGCCATGCCTATGCATTATCGCCCTGTTATAAATTATGTGAGATAATAGAGAAATCAGTTTAAAAGGGAAGGATGTTTACTATGAGTAAAACAGTCGTACTGGCCGAGAAGCCTTCGGTCGGAAGAGATATAGCAAAAGTGCTGAATTGCGGGAGAAAGGGTAATGGTTTTTTTGAAGGCGATCAGTATATCGTCACATGGGCTCTAGGTCATTTGGTGACACATGCAGATCCGGAAACTTATGATGAAAAATATAAAACTTGGCGCCTTGAGGACCTGCCCATGTTGCCGAATTCTTTGAAATTGGTCGTGATCAAGCAATCAGGCAAGCAATTTCAATCGGTTAAAACACAGCTGAACCGCAATGATGTCAAGGATATCATCATTGCAACAGATGCAGGCCGTGAAGGGGAACTTGTTGCACGCTGGATTCTCGAAAAAGCGAATGTGAAGAAGCCGATCAAGCGGCTTTGGATTTCCTCTGTAACGGATAAAGCGATCAAAGATGGATTTAAAAAGCTGAAGGATGGCAAGGAGTATGAAAATCTATTTGCCTCTGCTGTGGCCAGAGCGGAAGCGGACTGGATCGTTGGGATGAACGCGACACGCGCCCTTACAACCAAGCACAATGCCCAGTTATCCTGCGGTCGGGTCCAAACGCCGACACTTGCGATGATTGCAAAAAAGGAAGAAGAAATAAAACAATTCCAGCCTAAGAAATATTATGGCGTTTCGGCAAATGCAGAATCCGATTTGCGCCTAATCTGGCAAGATGCCCAATCAAAAGATATACGCACATTCGATAAAGTCAAGGCAGAAAAGGTTCTAGCAGCCGTGAAGGGGAAAAAGGCAGAAGTGGTGGAAGTGAACAAAGCCCATAAGAAAAGTTTTGCCCCTTCTTTATATGATTTAACGGAACTTCAACGGGACGCCAATAAGAAATTCGGCTATTCGGCGAAAGAGACATTATCGATCATGCAGCGCTTATATGAAAGCCATAAAGTCTTGACGTACCCAAGGACGGATTCACGCTTTTTATCAACGGATTTAGTTGATACGCTAAAAGAAAGATTACAGGCCGTCAGCATTAAACCATATGCCCAGTATGCATCGAGGATCCTGCGCAGTCCGATTAAGGCCAATAAATCGTTCGTGGATGATAGTAAGGTATCGGATCATCATGCAATCATCCCCACTGAGCAAACGCCGCTACCGGGAAAACTGAGCGACAAAGAATCGAAAATCTATGATCTGGTCGTTAAAAGGTTCCTTGCCGTATTGATGCCGCCTTTTGAATATGAGCAAACGACCATAACCGCGAAAATGGGGCAGGAGACGTTCATGGCAAAAGGGAAGGTCGTCCTGAAATCAGGCTGGAAGGAAGTCTATGATCATCAATTTGATGAGGAAGAAGCTAAAGATGGCCTTGCCGAGCAACTGCTTCCGAACGTTCAAAAAGGTGACAGTTTAACCATTTCGACTGTGAAACAAACAGAGGGTGAAACGAAACCGCCGGAACCATTCAATGAAGGCTCACTTCTTTCGGCAATGGAAAATCCTGCTCGTTTCATGACAGGGGAAAGCAAAGAACTCATCAAGACTCTGGGTGAAACTGGCGGAATTGGGACTGTTGCAACGCGTGCTGACGTTATTGAAAAACTGTTCAATAGCTTCCTGATCGAAAAGAGAGGGAAGGACCTTCATGTTACTTCGAAAGGAAAACAACTCCTTCAATTGGCACCTGAAGACTTACGATCTCCAGCACTGACAGCTCAATGGGAGCAAAAGTTAACAGCAATTGCAAAAGGAAAGCTAGCAAAACAGGCTTTCATCGGCGATATGCGCGCCTACGCTAAAAATATCGTTCATGAAATCAAAAATAGTGACCAAAAATTCAAGCATGATAACGTGTCAGGAACGAAATGTCCTGATTGCGGCAAGCTGATGCTTGAAGTGAATAGTAAAAAGGGGAAAATGCTTGTCTGTCAAGATCGTGAATGTGGCCACAAAAAAGGTGTTTCACGTGTAACAAATGCCAGGTGTCCACAATGTCACAAAAAGATGGAAATGCGCGGTCAAGGAGAAGCACAGACATTCACATGTAAATGCGGTTTTCACGAAAAACTTTCCTCTTACAATAAACGGAGAGGGCAAAATAAAAATCAAAAAGTATCAAAAAATGAAGTCTCCAATTATATGAAAAAGCAAAATAAAGAAGAGCCGATCAATACTGCATTAGCGGATGCTTTGGCCAAACTGAAATTCGATAAATAAAAGAAATGGGTCCTTCACTATTAGTCTTTATAGTGAGGGCTCTTTTTATGGGGTTATTTGTATGGGCAGAGTGGGCATAATCCTTGCTGTTTTCTGCCTTCTCAGGGCCATCTTTCCTGACAATACGATTGCCGCTTAATGAAGTGGCGAAATTCATAAAAAAAGACAGTGGAAAGGGATGGAGCATTCGCTCCATCCCTTTCCATATATCGCGGCTACGACTAAATTTCATTCAGTACGGTCCCTTGCAATTCATATTCAAGTGTTTTGTCAGTTTTTTTTGTGTGTTTATCCGAATCCACTAGTGTAAGCGTACAGAATGGCTGCTGATCACCCGGACTGAAAATTGCTTCATCATTCTCTGGATTCCATAGGCTGTAAATACTCATGATCAGTATCCTCCTTTGGGTGAGAAGACTAGTAATTCCCATTTTGATTATCATCTAACTCTTCAATTGACTCTAACGCTGATCACCGGGACTAAACACCGCTGCGTCATTCTCTTTGTTCCATTGGCTTCTGATTGTACTCATCGTGCACATCATCTCCTTTGGTGAGAATGTCTTACAGTATTTGTATACCCGGCTGGGACAGGTTCAAACATTTCTTTTAAAAAAAAGTGTAATTATATACCAGCTGTAATGTATATCCATTATTTTTCTGCAGATATTTATCGAAATTAAAAAATGAATATGAATTAAATGGTTAAATTCATAATATATTGTTCGCCGATATTTCCAAACTTTCTCAAACCCGTATCATGAAATCCAGCCCTAACATACAGCTTTTGTGCGGGGATGTTCTTATGATTGACAGCTAATACAATTTCATCGCAATTAGGAAATTCTGATTTAACAAACCCGGCAAGTAGGAACATCCCTTGTTTTGCATAGCCTTTTCCCTGCTGCTCACGATCAACTGATAATGCGGTCAGCAACATGGCATTGGGGTTAGTCGAATATTCTTTTACGCGATCTGTTGAATGCAGTAAAAAGAAACCCACAGGTTCATCATCACTTAAAATAACAATACGATGCTGCCCTTTTGTTACGTCTGTAAACTTGTTTGGCAAGGCAGTAAATAGACCTTGTTCTTCAGGCAGTTCAAACTGATTTAGCTTTTCGGAATGTTCATCTGAAAAATGCTTTAACTCAACGAAATTTACCTTTTCCATAAAATGCTCCCCCTAACCCTTCTTCTATATATTACCATTAAGAAGCCAGCTATCTTCTTAATTTAAATAATTAGTGCCATTTAAAATTAATGTTCACCGAATGTTCAAGAATGGTAATATTTTAGATTTTTAATTATTATTTACCATCCAATTTCAAAGATTTATCCGATACATATCATGATAACTACAATTTGAATTCAAAAAAGGGAGGTAAAGCAGAAAGCTTTATCAGACGAATCAAATGTTCATTCTGAAGGACCTACAACAATAGAATTAAGCGATGGTTCATCTGTTGAACTTAGTTCAACAGATGAAGTTGATAACAGTAATTCAAGAAGCATACAGGCTCTGGCAATTACCTCTACAAAGATGGGGCCATGGCGTCATGAACCTAAAGATTATGGAGAAAGATTGTATACTGCTTGGGTTAAATTAAAAAGTGTAGGGGTGGTTGTTGCTACCTTAAAATTAGGTAATCATTATTCTGTTGGTAATTATGGGTTGAAAATGAGATATTGTTCTGTAGCAGGAACAAAAGGTACTACTTGGTCAAATGTAGATGCTTCATGTGATGTTACTGATTCAAAAGCTGAAAAAATAGGTTATGATATGAATGCTGTAGGAAATTATAAATTGAGTGGTAGCGTTTCTAATGGCTATGTAAGTCTTACTAGTTCTCTCAAACTTACTCTTTTAAATAAAAATAGTAAATATGCTCGTGTTTATCAAAAATATTCATATAGAGATTAAAATTTTTAATGGAGTTGAATTAAAATGAATGTATCGCCTTCTTATTTTATATTTGGTTTAATAAACATGATTTTAATGATTGGAGCTATACCAGCTATCATATACGCTTTATATTTATTAAGAAAAATTTCAAAAAAATAAAGTGAAAAAGGAAGAGGGACTTTTGTAGTCCCTCTTCCTTTTTTTGTGCCTTTGTTTCTTCAGCCAATTACAATAAGGGTCATTAATCCCCTCCAACTTGATCGAGTAGATATTAATGAGATTCTTCTAACTGGTTCTATGTTTCATGCTTGGCTCCATCGTGCAGGTTACATGGACCCAAAAGCGACTAGTTTTTTCATTTCATAAAAGACGGATGATAAACAGATAAGTATTCCGTTAAATACCTTATGTGCCGTACATATTCGCCTAATGTTCGCTGTCGGACACCTTCAGCAACTTTTGCACGGAGAAAAATATCTAAGGCTTCTTGCAGTGTGTATTCAATCGTGAAACTATCCGTAGCCTTACTGTCCAATTTCCGTTCCTTTATCGCAGTTCCACGCTGTTTAATAACGTGTTTCTTCATGAAAAAAAGCACCTCCAGACATAGAAAAATAATAGTGAAATGGAATATCACTGTTTCCTACGTACAGAAATGCTTTTATCCTACATGCAATTTACGGCTTTTAACGGTCATACCAACAGAAAAAACCCTGCTACAACACGGAAGAACCGCATTATAACAGGGTTTATAAAATTAGCGTCCCAGATAGGAATCGAACCTACGACCTACAGCTTAGGAGGCTGTCGCTCTATCCTGCTGAGCTACTGGGACATATAAAAAAGTCGACGACTTATTTATTATATTTCTTATAGGCAAACTTTTCAAGTTAATAGCAATAATAATTATGAAAAAAAACATCTAGACGCTTAGGGGGCACTCAGCTCTCCTGTTTCCTTACTCTTCATTAAATGGAATACTTTATTATTTCCTGGTTTTCTGGTACTATTATGCTAGAAAAAATTAGGAGAATGATAGTGGGGAATTATAGAGTTTTATGGATGGTGACGCTGCTGGGGATTTTAATTTTACCGGCATGCTCACAAGGGATTTTAGAGGGTATAGGCACAAAGACGGCTGCACCGATCACGAAAGATAACATTGAAGTGGCTGCAGCAGCGGAGAATGACACTGGGCAGGATTCGGAGGACGAATTATATACTGAACGAATCGATACGAGAGACTGGATAACGGCCGAGTCCGCGGTACAGCTTCCAATATTGATGTATCATAGCATTTCTGAAGGCAATGGCCTTCGGGTACCAAAAGAGGAATTCCGATTACAAATGACTTGGCTTCGGGAAAATGGTTACTATACATTATCCCCTGAAGAAGCATTTCTCGTTTTAACCGAAAATCGGATGCCAAGTGAAAAGTGTGTCTGGCTTACTTTTGATGATGGCTATACAGATAACTACACGGACGCTTTCCATATACTAAAAGAATATGATATGAAAGCGACTGTCTTCATGATCGGGAAGTCCATCGATAAAGGTCATCACCTGACTGAAAATCAAATGATGGAGATGAGCGGGAATGGGATTTCGATCGAAAGCCATACTATCAACCATTTGGAGCTGAACCGAATGACGGCAGAGCAGCAAGAAGCGGAAATGGTCCAGTCAAAGGATCTGTTCGATCGTATCCTGCAACAGGACACGACAGTGCTTTCCTATCCAGTTGGTCGTTATAATGAAGAGAGTCTCAGGCTTTCAGAAGAAGCTGGATACAAGATGGCAGCCACTACTGAACCTGGAGGAGCTTCAAGGGAACAAGGGATGTATGCCTTGCATCGAGTTCGGATTTCACCTGGATTATCAGTCGGTGGGTTCGCGTCGCTGATAGAAAATGCTTCAAATCATTGAAAATGGACGGTGCATTTCAAACTTGTTCAGAAAAATCATATAATAATCGATTCTTACATGGTGTATAATGAAGGCAGTGAAAATTATATACATATGAACGATTTGGTGTCTTAATGACTTAAAAGGGAAGTTGGTGAAATGCCAGCGCGGTCCCGCCACTGTATTTGGGAGCTGAAGGCTGTGTACCACTGTATGGGGATATGGGAAGGTGCCGTTGACGATGACCATGAGCCAGGAGACCTGCCAAGATTCGTACACCTGTAACCTACGCGGATGGGAAGGTGTGTGGCAGACCCTAAGAGTCCGTAATGATATTGTTGCCATACAAGCATCTTCCGTTTAACGGGAGGTGCTTTTTGTTTTGGGTGCATCTTCCGAGATTATTAGGTGAAGAAATTAAATGAAAAGATTGTGGGGAATGAAAATGAAGAAGATTTTTGGTTTGATATTGTTGATGTTGCTTACTGCAGGCATGATGGTTGGCTGCAGTGACGCTACTGATGAAGGAAAAGAAAAGCAGCAAACGAATCATGCTCAACACGACGCTTTCCCGATTACGATTAAAGATGCAACGGGCGAAAAAGTAACGATAGAACAAAAACCGAAGAAAATCGTTACGTTGATACCAAGTAATACAGAAGTGGTCTTTGCACTTGGTTTGGGTAAAAAGGTCGTTGGTGTTTCCGACAATGATAATTACCCGGAAGAAACGAAAAAAATTAAAAAAGTTGGCGGAATGGAAATGAACACGGAGCTGATTGTCTCCATGAAGCCTGACCTTGTTCTTGCCCATGCATCAAGTGCCCATAATTCGAATGAGGGATTAAAGCAGCTTAAGGATGCTGGAATAGATGTCCTTGTAGTCAATGATGCACAAAGCTTTGACCAAGTCTATGAATCTATTGAAATGATTGGAAAGGCAACGGGAGAAAATGATAAGGCAAGCGAAATCGTTGCGGATATGAAAACGAAGCTCAAGGATATTCAGGAAAAAGCCAAATCCGTTAAGGAAGCGGATAGGAAGACCGTTTTAATTGAGGTTTCGCCATCACCGGATATATATACACCTGGAAAAAATACCTTCATGAATGAAATGCTTCATATTATTTCAGCGGATAATGCTGCTGCTGAATTGGACGGCTGGGCAAAAATTGATGAAGAGTCGATGATTGCTGCAAATCCGGATGTCATCATTACAACGTATGGTAATTATACAAAAGATCCAGTAAGTGAAGTGACAGGCCGAAAAGGATGGCAAGACGTAAATGCCGTTAAGAATGGCCAAGTCTTTGATGTCCCTTCTGACTTGGTGACCCGTTCCGGTCCACGCTTAATAGAAGGAGTAGAGGAACTTGCAAAAGCAGTCTATCCGAACCAATTTGACAACTAAATGGGCGTTTGCTTATTTGATTGCGTTGTTAATTTTGTTATTCGCAATGACGATAGGCATTTCCTTTGGTTCGGTGCCAGTTCCGATTCCCGTACTTATACAAATAATCGGCAAGGAGATTTTCCACTTGCCGATTTCTGCTGATCCGGATGTGATGCTTACGAATATCGTGATGAACATCCGCTTGCCGCGTGTGCTGCTCGCTGGTTTGGTTGGGGCATCACTTGCGATTGCCGGGGCAGCCTTTCAGGGACTGCTCCGGAACCCGCTCGCTGATCCTTACACATTAGGTATTTCTTCAGGAGCATCGGTCGGCGCCGTATTGACAATATTCTTGAATATATCACTGCCATTCATCGGTTTATATACTCTTCCGGCATTGAGCATCTTATGTTCAGTGCTCACGATGCTCTGCGTACTGACTTTTGCAAAAAAAATGGATCGGTCGATGAAAGTGGAAACGATTATCTTAACGGGAATCATTTTCAGCTCGTTTTTAAGTGCCTTCATTTCATTGATGATTGCGCTGACGGGTGATGAATTAAGACAAATCATCGGCTGGCTGATGGGAAGCGTCTCAATGCGCGGATGGAATTATATCGTAATCATTTTGCCGTTTTTTATCATTGGTTCGTTGACCTTGATCATGAATGCAAGCGAATTGAATGCGATGACTTTCGGGGAAGACCGGGCAAAACACTTAGGTGTGAACGTGAAGCGGCGGAAAATGTGGATCTTGATAGCCGGTTCGACATTGACAGGGGCAGCCGTTGCCGTTTCAGGGGCGATTGGTTTTGTAGGATTGGTCATTCCTCATTTTGTCCGGAAGATTTGGGGACCTGACCATAAACATTTGCTTCCGTTGTCATTGTTGATAGGAAGCGGATTCTTAATATTGGCGGATTTTGTAGCACGAACGATCATTGCCCCAGCGGAACTGCCGATCGGGGTGATCACCTCACTTATCGGGGCACCGGCATTTGCGCTGATTTTATTAAAGAGACGGAGAGAAGGGTAAAAACGGATGCTTGAAGTAAAAGGGTTAACAGGTGGATATGACAACAAAGCTGTTTTGGACTCTGTCTCTTTTGATGTACATAAAGGGGAATTATTCGGGATCCTTGGTCCTAATGGCAGCGGAAAAACGACGCTTTTAAGCATGCTTAGCGGGGTGCTTGATTATAAGGACGGAAGCGTACGGATAAGAGGCAGGGATTTGAAGGAATATTCATCAAAACAACTTGCACAGGTCATTGCCGTGCTCCCTCAACATTCCTCATTAGCTTTCTCCTATACAGTAAAAGAGACGGTCTCACTTGGGAGGTATGCCCATCAAACGGGCTGGTTCCATAGTTGGTCCGCAGAAGATGAAATGATCGTCCAACGGGTTATGGAACAAACGGGAGTAGCGGATTTTCAGGATCTTCATTTTGAACGATTGTCAGGTGGGGAGAGACAACGGGTCTTGCTGGCACAGGCCCTTGCCCAGGAACCGGAAATCCTTTTTTTGGATGAGCCTACAAACCATTTGGATCTTTCCTATCAAAAGGACCTTCTTGATCTAATGAGAAGAATGGCAAAAGAACAGGAGTTAACCGTTATTTCAATTTTTCATGACTTGAATTTGGCTGGATTATATTGTGATCGGCTTATGTTGCTTGAAAAAGGGCAAATTCAGGTTGTTGATGTGCCGAATGAAGTGCTCCAGAAGGAACGGATTCAAGGTGTATATCATACGACGATCGAAAAACATCCACATCCCGCACTTCCGAAACCTCAAATGTTGATCGTTCCGGAGAAGCATGGCAATGACACTATCCCATTGGAAATTGATGAATCTTATCTGACAGTGGGACCCGAGATGATTCAATTGAATTCTCCGATCCCGCTTAGAACGATGTCTTCTGGAGTGACCGGTTCGGGTACGGGCTGGCATAAATATTTCGTGAATAGGCATGTCCATCATGATTATAACTGCGAGGATCATCATGTTGAAATGGCCGGCTATTTAAGAACTCATGGATTTGAACCACAAGAAACGGTGGGGATGATGACAGCCGTCTTTCTCGATACGGTTGCCTTCAAGTTAATGAGAGCTGAAGATTTCTCGGTTTTTATCATCGTGACGGCTGGTGTAGGGAATGCCATCGACGCTTCTTTAGCTGACCGACATTCTTGGAGTGCCGCTCCAGGAACCATAAATACATGGATATTCATAAATGGACATTTAGCAGAAGAGGCTTTCATACACAGCATAGTTACTGCAACCGAGGCAAAAGTAAAGGCCCTTCATGATTCGCATGTCATGGATAAGGTGACGAATACATGTGCAACAGGAACATCGACCGACAGTATTTTGATTGCAGCGTCCCAAAGAGGGAAGGTGCTTCAATATGCAGGCACCATCACTCCGCTAGGGAAGCTGATCAGTCGCGGTGTATATGATTGCACAGTGGAAGCCTTAACGAATAATCGGAAACGGGTTGAGGATCTATGATTTACCATCATCTTATTGCAGTTACACTGGCGTTTTTCCTTGATTTATTAATTGGTGATCCGCCAAATTGGCCGCATCCAGTTAAATGGATAGGAACGATGATAAGCAAGTTGGATCAGGCATTCAATAGAGGGGCATATAAGAAACGGAATGGACTCTTCATGTTGATCATCGTCTTAGCGATGGTGATATTGATTACAGGTCTAACCGTCTACTTGGCTTATCGGATCCATCCGCTTGCAGGTATCCTTTGGGAAGCTGTTGTCATTGCCACTACGATAGCTCAGAAGGGCTTAAAGCAAGCTGGAATGGATGTGTGCCATCCGCTGAATGAACGGGATTATCCTGAAGCGAGGCTAAAACTTTCCTATATCGTGGGCCGTGATACTGCTGATCTTGATGAATCCGAAATCGTCAGGGGGACGGTAGAAACCGTAGCAGAAAATACCAGTGATGGTGTTACTGCCCCAATGTTTTGGGCAGCTGTTGGCGGTGCGCCGCTCGCGATGGTGTACAGGGCAATTAATACCTGCGATTCCATGGTTGGGTACAAAAATGATAAATATGGGCAATTTGGCTGGGCTTCAGCTAAGCTCGATGATATCGTGAACTGGATTCCCAGCCGCCTCACTGGGTTCCTGATGTTGCTGAGCTCAAAATCCGGCTATCATGGATTTGGTGCTAGATGGAAGATATTATTCAATGATGCTAAAAAACATCCAAGTCCGAATAGCGGGTGGTGTGAAGCAGGCGTTGCTGCCATTTTGGGAATACAGCTAGGCGGCCGGAATATGTACAAAGGAATTGTTTCCGACCGTGCGAGGATGGGCGTTCCGCTTGTTCGATTAGAAGCAAAACATATACCAAAAACGATTACCATCATGCATCGGTCATCTTTTCTATTTCTACTGATGCTATGGCTAGGGGGACTTATTCTTGACATTACCTTCTCATGGCTCTAATCCTCATTATCTTTACGAAGCGCTGGAAATCGAAATGCCTGAATCTGTTCTCGATTTCAGTGCTAACATCAACCCATTGGGTCCGCCTTTACGTATAAAGGAACAGTGGCCTGAATTTTTCGAAGGAATCTTACATTACCCAGATCCGCATGCGCTTGAACTGACAAAATCAATTGCAAAAAAAGAAGCGCTTCCTGAGCAATCCGTCTTGGTGGGAAATGGTGGTGCAGAAATAATCATGTTGGTAGCGAACAGGTTAACCAATCAAAGGGTGTTGATCATTCAGCCGGCATTTGCGGAATATGCAGAAGCTTGTTTGGCAGCAGGATGTGAGGTCGATTTTTATCAGCTTGATGCACCTGAGTGGAAACTGGACTTGGATCGGTTGATTCCTAGATTATCCGAATATGATGCAATTTTCTTATGTACGCCTAATAATCCGACGGGTGTTTCATTTAAGAAGGACGAAGTTAGGGAATTGATCTTTGAATGTCAAAAATCGGATTGCCTGGTTGTCATGGATGAGGCTTTTTATGATTTCACGGAAGATGCCTTTACTTATGCTTCTTTAATCAATGAATTTCCACATTTACTCATTCTAAGATCAATGACTAAAATCTTTGCAATTCCGGGTTTGAGACTAGGCTATTTGCTTGCGGCACCTGACATCATAACCCGTGTAAGAACTTATAAACCGCATTGGAGCGTCAACCATGTGGCATTGGAAGTAGGGAAAATCTGTCTTGCTGAAGAAGCATATATGAGAAAAACAAGAGACTATATTCAATTGCAAAAGCAGAAACTATTCCGGTTTTATGAGGAACAAGGGTTGAGTGTCTCTGATAGCGCAGTTAATTTCTATTTAGTGAAAGATGAATCCTTATCCCTTTTTCCCTTTTTGTTAAAAAAAGGAATAGTACCGCGCCATACCTATAATTTCCCGGGGTTGGATGGAAAGTGGCTTCGGTTTGCAGTGAAGAGTGAACGTGATAACGAAGCGCTGATGGAGGGGGTAAGACAGTGGAGAAAGCAAGGCTCTGTTTTATAACCGGGGGTGTCCGGTCCGGAAAAAGCAGTTTCGCGGAAAGAAAAGCCCTTGAATATGCACTTCAAACGGATGGGAACTTGCATTACCTCGCTTGCGGCCGTGTCAGTGATGTTGAAATGGGTGAACGCATCCTTAGGCACCAGAAAGATAGAGAAAGCTGCCCAATCGCCTGGAAGACTTCGGAATACGCAACGGATATTACACGAATAGGAGCGGACATTAATCAGGATTCCATAATCCTGCTCGATTGTCTGACAACCCTGCTTGATAACGAACTATTTGGCCCAGGTGTTCCGCTTGAAAAGGAGTTTTTACAAAGCGTTTTTTCAAAAATAATAACCGGGATCAATGAGATAAGAAAACGATCCAGCTGTTTAATAGTCGTGAGCAATGAATTGGTGCAGGAACCGATTTTCCAGAATGATTTCCTCCATATATACGGAAAAACATTAGGCCTGCTTCATCAAACGATCGTCGGGCAGGCGAATGAAGCCTATCTAGTTGAATCGGGAATCCCATTGCGGAAGAAAGGGTGCATGCAGGAATGAACGCAGTGATTGGATTTTTAATTAACCTGCAGTTCTTTACAGTTTTTCCAATTAAGAAGCAGCTTCCTATGGAGAAGAAATATATACACCGTGCCATTCAAACCTTTCCACTAGTTGGTCTTTTACTAGGCTTGATATTGGGCGGTGTTTTATATGCACTAGTGGAATGGACCCCATTGTCATCGCTTGCAATTGCCTTTTTCCTTTGGTTTTTGACGATGGCATTAACGGGAGGTTTGCATCTCGATGGCTGGATCGATGCAAGTGATGCTTTTTTTTCCTATCAGGATAAAGAGCGGCGATTGGAAATCATGAAGGATTCAAGGACAGGTGCATTCGGTGTCATCTCCGTCATTGTCCTTTTGGCCGCCCGGTTCATATTTATCTATGAAATTGTCGAAAGGGTCAATGAATGGACATACTTCTTGATCATTGCCCTTCCACTCTTAAGCAAATGTGTGATGGGTTATTTACTTATCCGGATGCCACTGGCTAAAAAAGAGGGGCTCGGCGCTTTTTTTCAAAGTGCAGTAAAGAAAAGCAGTTTGCCCATTTATTTGCTGTACCTCCTTGTAAGTCTGGCGATCGCCTGGATCATCGATTTTAAGCTTGTCACCTTATTTTTCATCATGTGTCTGGCTGCACTGTTTTTCCTGTTTTATATAAAACGTAAAGTCATCAGTTGGTTCGGTGGGATAACGGGGGATGTACTGGGGGCATCCGTAGAAGGGGTTGAGCTTTGGTTATGGCTGATATTGTGGCTATTACACTACTTCGCCATGGGCTGACAGTAGCAAATGAGCGAAAGGCCTATTTAGGCTGGACGGATTCTCCATTAAGTACCGAAGGAGAAAAGGAAATTCTAGACTTAAGGGGTTCTTACCCACAGTATGAAAAAATTTACACGAGTGATTTGCCTCGTTGTGTGGAAACTGCAAGACTGCTGTTTCCAGATATAGTTCCGGTCAAAAACGCTTCGTTCCGTGAAATGAATTTCGGCAGTTGGGAAGGGCAGACGTATGATGATTTGAAGGCAGATGAAGATTATCTTAATTGGCTGGAACGTCCCATGGAGGCATTGGTGCCTGGGGGTGAAAGCTATCCGGGATTTTCCGAACGTGTTAATAATGGCTGGAAACAATTGATTGCCTGTAAGGAGAACCGATTTGCCATAATGACACATGGTGGGGTAATTCGTGACTTATTGGTCCGCTATGCCCCGAAGGAAAAGAATTTTTTTGATTGGGGGATTTCCCATGGCAGGGGATATGAGCTGATATGGGAAGACCGGAACAGCTTAAGGAGGGGAGAACGATGCACTTTGTTACAGGCGGCGCCTATAATGGGAAAACTAAATGGGTAAAGCAATTGTATGGTCTGGAAAGTGATGTCCTTTGGCTATCCGGTTATCGAAAAGAACAGCCGGAATTGATTGATTTTCAAGGCAATACTGTTGTATTGCAGGGGTTGGATGCATGGATACAACAAGATGCAGAAAAGATGGATTCTGATTCGATTCGAAAAAGGTGGAAGGAAATCATGGCTGACTGGCGAATATGGGAGAAGGAAAGGGATGAACACCATTTCATTGTGATCGGCTCTGATATTTCCAAAGGCATTGTCCCGATGGAAGCAAGTGATCGCAGATGGCGCGATGCCTGCGGATGGGTCTTTCAAGATGTAGCATCCATATCAAGGCGCGTTGACATCATTTGGTACGGAATTAACCAAAGAATAAAATAGAGGAGGCAATTGGGATGAAAATCTATACACGTACAGGGGATAAGGGACAAACAAGCGTAATCGGAGGCCGGCTTGACAAGGATGACATCCGTGTTGAATCGTATGGAACAGTGGATGAAGTGAATAGCTATATCGGTCTTGCGGTGACAGAATTGGATCCCGCTATATTTACGGATGTATTGGCCGATCTAGAGAAAATCCAGCATGAGTTATTTGACTGTGGCGGTGATTTGGCAACCGTTTCCGAGAAGGCACCACAAAAGCTGACGGATGAGGCCATTACCTATTTGGAAGAACGAATAGATGCCTTCATACTCGAAGCGCCGGAATTGGAAAAATTCATCCTGCCTGGCGGCTCAAAAGCGTCTGCAACCATTCATATTGCCCGAACGGTTACACGCAGGGCGGAGCGGTTGGTCGTTTCATTGATCAAGTCGGGTGCGGCAGTTTCACCATTATCTCTACAATATTTAAATCGTTTGTCGGATTACTTCTTTGCTGTTGCACGTGTGATCAATTTCCGCCTTGGTGTGAAAGATGTGGAATATATCCGCAGTGCAAATGTATTCCGTGGAGGGAAAAGAAAGGAAAAAGAGTAAACATGGACGTAAGAAAAATTAGTGCAATAGCTATATTCATTGCCTTATCGGCGGTGGGGGCGATGATTAAAATCCCTTCCCCAATCGGCAGCATCGCTTTGGATAGTTTTCCGGCCCTTTTGGCGGCTGTCATACTTGGCCCGGTATCGGGGGCTATTGTAGCGGGGCTTGGTCATATCATCTCAGCGTTCATCGGCAGCATGCCACTTGGGCCATTCCATTTTTTGATCATGGCCGAAATGGCAGTCCTCGTATGGATGTTCGGCATTTTATATATACACGGGAAAAAAATAGGCTCATTTTCCCTCTTCTTCATCGGTAACGCCTTCATCTTGGCCCTGCCCTTCGCCTTTCTGGTCAGCACGGGCTTTTACACGTTGCTTGTTCCGGGATTAACGGCGGCGACGGCGGTAAATGTAGTATTGGCAGCCATTTTACTGCCACGCTTGGAGCCTGTTTTGAAAAAAATGATTTTTGAAGATGGACTCGTAGAATGAGTGATTCATTGATTTTACCATTTTCCGAATCAGATTCATTGATTGTTTCAAGTGATAATAGTGGCGGAATCGGTCTGAAGGAAAAAGACCTGGTCCATGTCCCTTATGGGGTCGTTGGATATTATTCCTTTCGGGTTGCCGTCATGGAATGTTTGGGCGTTGGCGGAAGTCCAGTATCCGTCGTTCTAAATAATTTCTGCGGTGATGAAGCCTGGGAGGACTTGACCAGGGGTGTCAGGGAGGGGCTAAAAGAATTGGGAATGGAGGGCCTTCCCATTACTGGCAGCACAGAAAGTAACATGCCGCTTCTTCAATCAGCAATTGGTCTTATGGTGATTGGTAAACGAAGGAATGAAGGTGTTAAAAAGCAACATCCTTTACAGAAAATCGCTCTCATCGGCAGGCCGCTCGTTGGAGAAGAAGTTATGGAACAACAAGATTGGATCGCCCCATTATCTTTATATAAAAGCCTATGTGAAATGGAAGAAGTTCAGGCACTTCCAGTCGGTTCAAAAGGGATAGCGTATGAGTGGAAGCATCTGGACCCAAGTGGTGAAGGTGTTTCTATCCATATAAGTAATAAAGTCGATATCGAAAAATCGTCTGGACCATCTACCTGCTTCCTCATTGCTTATCCTGAACATCTGGAGGAAGAAATCAAGCTCCAATCCGGTCCTCTTTTTATTGGTGAATGATCATTTCATGAATGAATCAGGTATCGGGTTCCAGTTCACAATGAACTGGGTCGATGCTTTTTTCATTTAGGTCATACATTTAATGCTTCATGAGAAAAGCGTTTGAATTCTCTATTATGTTATTTTTTCATTATAAAATATTATTCTGATTTTGCCTTATATACATAGAGAGATTATAAGGGGTTCCAAAGGTTCGGGCTGGCTTAGGAATGACAAACAATCATAACGGTCTTTTTAATCAACATCAAAAAGAGTTGCGTTTATTTGGATTGATCCATAACAATAGTTTATTGATTTATGGCCCAGTTTTAGGATTTTCTTGATCATTATCATCCAAAAGCTAAATGTCACCAATGGTTACTGCTTGCTTCTGTCATTTTAAGGATTGTCGCAGGTATGGATGTTCCGGATGTTGCAGATGCTGTTCAGACAGGGGCAGTAATACTCCCTGCTTTCGACATTGCCTTAATCACGTGTTAAAGCAGGTTGGTGCTTTCGATGCCGTGTTTGCTGAAGAATGAATTGGCATGCCTTCATTTGAAAAATAATCATCGCCCACATGGTCTCTGTGGGGTTGCATTCTTTACATTAGGTTACACCAGACGTTTTAATAAAGAAGAAATAAACCAATTTATATCCGCCTGTCTTGCTCCAACCGCGTCCATTATTTTGAATATCGGAGCTGGCGAAATGTATTGATCATGAGTGGAGTCGTGAAGCCATTGCAAGTTAATGGGCTTCCTTTGATATTTCACCGATTCTGTTTGGTAGTTATGATTCAAGAGGCCACAGGTTCAGCAACTGTCGTGATGACAGCTGCGGCAGGTAGTGTACTGCCAATCATATCTTCTTTTCCAGGTGTTAATTTTAAATCGCTGGTCCTTGCTATCAGTTTGAGTTCATTAATTCCATCCCACTTGAATGATGAGGATTTGAGATGATCGAAGAGTTCCTTAATTTAACAGTCGCACAAACGGCAAAATCTTGGACGGTTATGGAAACGAATATATCAGTCGTTTCACTTATCCTAATCTTACTATTGAATTCAATTGTTTAAGAGAAAGGAGCATGATGTAAGTATGAAACATTCAGGTTATATGATGGGAATCGATATTGGTACGACGAGTACGAAGGTTGTTCTTTTTTCAAAAAGGGGGGAAGTTATCCAATCTTGTTCGAAGGGATACCCTCTTCACAGTCCAACTCCTTCCGTTGCGGAACAAGATCCCGAAGAAATTTATAAAGCGGTCATCATTACTATAGGCGAGGTCATGATTGCAAGCGGTATAGAAAAGGATGAACTGGGTTTCATATCGTTCAGTTCGGCAATGCATAGCTTGATCGCCATGGGGAAAGACGGTAATCCGCTAACGAATAGCATTACTTGGGCGGATAATCGAAGTGTTTCTTATGCGGAGAAATTGAAGGCTTTGGAACAGGGGATGCAATTGTATCATAGGACGGGAACACCCATTCACCCAATGTCCCCAATCACGAAAGTAATGTGGTTAAGAAATGAGCATCCTGGGGTTTTTAACGAAACGGACAAATTCATAGGAATTAAAGAATACATCATCTATAAATTTTTCAATGAGTACGTGATGGATTATTCGCTTGCTTCTGCAACGGGCATGTTCAACCTGAATGACTTGAAGTGGGATGAAGAGGCACTTATCATTGCCGGTATTGGGGCTGACAAGCTGCCAACGCTTGTCCCTACAACGCATACCCTCTCAGGTTTAAGTGAGGAATTAGCTGCAAAAATGAACATTCGGGCAGGTACCCCGTTTGTGATTGGCGCGAGTGATGGTGTGCTTGCCAACTTAGGGCAAAACGCCATCAAGCCAGGAGTTCTGGCAGTGACAATCGGAACGAGCGGTGCGGTAAGAACCGTCAGTGACCGACCGATTACCGATCCGAAAGGCAGGACATTCTGCTATGCCCTTACTGAGAATCATTGGATAATCGGCGGACCGGTCAACAATGGGGGAATCACCTTCCGATGGGCACGCGATCAATTAGGCCGTGTGGAAATTGAAAAAGCGAAGGCTTTGGGCCAGGATTCCTATGAGATACTGACGGATATGGCTTCCAATATCGCACCTGGATCCGATGGGCTAATATTCCACCCGTATATGGCTGGGGAACGGGCGCCATTATGGAGTGCCGATGCGAGGGGCTCCTTCTTTGGACTTGCGCTTCATCACACTCGTGATCATATGGTCCGGGCAGTGTTGGAGGGTGTGATGTATAACTTGTACAGTGTCCTTCTAGCTGTAAAGGAACTGACTGGTGCTCCCAAGAAAATTCATGCAAGCGGTGGATTTGTCCGCTCAAAGCTCTGGCGTCAAATCATGGCTGATATATTCAATCAGAATGTGACAATTCCTGAAAGCTTTGAGAGTTCGAGCTTAGGTGCCGCCGTACTTGGATTATACGCTTTAGGGGAAATCGAAAGCCTCGATGAGGTTGAGGGTATGATCGGTGAAACGAATGAACTTGTCCCAATCGAAGAGAACGTTAAAGTGTATGAAGAATTAATGTCGATTTATTTATCCGTGAGCAGGCAATTGGAAGGCGACTACAAGCGGATTGCTGATTTCCAAAGACGTCATTTAGAATGAATTTAAGGGAAAGCACAGGTGTATAAGCACTGTGCTTTTCTTTTTGCCTTGTATTTAAAAATGGTAAGATGGAAGAAAACGATAGGGAGAATATTAATATGGGAGCAAGTAAAACGAATGCAATGCGTATTCTTGATAACAAACGTATAGAGTATGGCATGATGAGTTATGATGCCAATGATGGAAAAATTGACGGAATCACTGTTGCGGACAAAATTGGAAAAACTCCAGAAACCGTTTTTAAAACACTTGTTACCCATAGCGGACCGCAGCAGCTTTATGTATTCGTCATTCCTGTAGCCACCGAACTGGATTTAAAAAAAGCAGCGAAGGCGGCAGGTGCAAAAAAAATTGAAATGCTCGCGGTTAAAGACCTGCAAAAATATACAGGTTACATTCGGGGAGGCTGTTCACCGATCGGAATGAAAAAGCAATACCCCACCTTCATCGATGAAAGTGCAACCAACCTGCCTGAAATCATCGTAAGCGGAGGGCGGATCGGTACACAGATAGTTTTAAAACCGTCAGAGTTCCTGGAAATCACACAAGCGGAATCTGTAGCCCTTATAAAATAGACTGTTTATCTTTAGGCATTCACCTAATAGGTTTTTTCTGCATACGCTGTCTTGAATATCACATCTGTATTGTGAGGGAGAGTGTAAAAGTGACAGGAAAAGTGATGCATTATTTCGCTGGAGGCAATACGGCTAAAGGTTTTTATAGTTTATATGATTCCAATTTAGCAGGTTTGGAAAGATTATTCATATTAAAAGGCGGACCTGGTTCCGGTAAATCGACCATTATGAAAAAAATCGGCCAAGAATGGCTGGATAAAGACTATGACATCGAGTTTTTACATTGTTCTTCCGATAATGATTCCATTGATGGAGTAATCATACCGGCTTTGAAGATTGGACTCGTGGATGGGACAGCGCCGCATGTGATTGAGCCGAAGGCACCAGGGGCCATTGAGGAATATGTCAATCTAGGGTCTGCTTGGAATTCCCAGCAGCTGGCTTCCGAAAGAGCGGCAATCATAAGATTGACGAATGCGAGAAGCAAGAGTTTTGATAAGGCATATGCCCTTTTCGCTGAAGCATTGAAGATACATGATGAATGGGAAGACATTTATAAGGCAAATATTGATTTCGTTAAATTGAATGGGTTGACCAATAAATTGATAGAAGGCTTTTATAGAGATATCGTCCTTAACAAGAAGGCTGATGTTCGTCATCGGTTTTTAGGTGCCGCTACACCAAAGGGTGCAGTTGATTTCGTTCCCAATATTACTGAAGGAGTACAAAAACGGTACTTTTTAAAGGGGCGTCCGGGTTCCGGTAAATCAACGATGCTGAAAAAGATTGCAAAGGCTGCGGAGCAAAGAGGCTTTGATGTGGAAGTATATCATTGTGGTTTTGATCCGCATAGCTTGGACATGGTAATCGTCCGGGAAGTAGGGATTGCCATTTTTGACAGCACCTCCCCTCATGAATATTTTCCGAGTTGTGAAGGTGATGAAATCATTGATATATATAAAACGGCCATCTTGCCAGGAACAGATGAAATTTATGCTGATCAGATAAAGGATGTTTCCTCCAGGTACAGGACGAAAATGAATGAAGCTACAGCAAGTCTTGCTAAAGCAAAAGAGCTGCATGACGAACTTGAAAAGATTTATGTGAAAGCGATGGACTTTACAGCAATCGATGACATTCAAAGCGACATCCACCAACAGATTATTGAACGGGCACAGGAAGTGGATAACCACACGATTCTACATTAAGAGAACAAACTGCACCTTTCTTCATAGGTGCAGTTTATTTATTTACATAATTGGACTTTTTAAATGACTGAAGCTACACCAAGAATCAAGACGAGTTTGTAAAACGTGTTTATCCATGCTCTTTCGGTTAAAATAGGGATTATATTGAAAAAAAGGAGCCGGTAGAATTGATAAAGACGATCGCAATTGATATGGACGGAACATTGTTAAACAAAATGCAAAAGGTCAGTAAGGAAAATAGAGACGCAATCCGGAAGGCGCAAAGTGAGGGAGTGGAAGTGATCATTGCTACTGGCAGATCTTATGTGGAAGCAAGGTTCGCTTTAGATGAAGCAGGCATCGTTTGTCCTGTCATCTGTGTAAATGGTGCTGCACTCTTCAGGGAGGATGGAAAGATTGCTGCTTCCAATCCAATGTCTGCCGCCACTGCTAGCATGGTAGGTGAATTCCTCGAAGAACAAGGAATTTATTTCGAAATATATACGAGTCAGGGAATCTATTCTAAAGACTATGAAAACGCAATAGCTGCTTTGGTGGATGTATTTGTTACAGCCAATCCGGAGATTGACCCTGAGAGAATGAGGAAATTTGCAGAGGAGCGTTTACAGCTTGGGCAGGTGACTTCCATTTCCGATTATTCCGAGTTATTTCGCCATTCGAATGTGGAATATTATAAAATTCTCAGCTTCTCAAAAGATTTAAGTTTATTAAATCAAATTGCTTCTAAATTGAAAGGAAAGGGAGTTACAGTCACTTCATCGGGACGGGGAAATGTGGAAATCATGAGTGGGGCAGCTCAAAAAGGTACGGCGCTTGAAACTTATGTAAATGAAAAATCCGGCTTGATGCAGGAAACCATGGCCATTGGGGATAATTATAATGATGTATCCATGTTTGAACGGGTAGGTTTGTCTGTTGCAATGGGAAATGCCCCGCTCGATATTCAAAAACTGTGTGATGAAGTAACAGGTAAGAATGATGAATCCGGTGTAGCGGAGGCCATTTTAAAGGTACTTAAACAGTCAGCCTATTAAACTAATGAATCGAAAGGGGAATGACTTTTGAAAAGATGGCTCTTATTTTTCCTTATGGCTACATTGACTTTAACTGGCTGTAACATGAATAAAGAGGACAGCAAAACCCAGCCGAAGCCTGATAAAGAAGTGACGGGCACTTTAGGAGAAGATCCGGATGTGCTAGTAACGAACCTGCATTCCCCATGGTCGATTCAGAAGGATAGGGACACAATGTATGTATCAGAGCGGACAGGAACCATCGTAGAATGGGACAAGGGGAAGATGACAAGGCAAAAGGTCCATCTTAAAAAGACATTGTCCGCAAAAGCGGAAGCGGGATTACTTGGATTTTTGTTAACTCCCGATTTCTCCAAGAGCGGGCAAGTTTTCGCCTATTATACGTATGAAGAAGGCGGGGATTCCATCAATCGAATCATCATTTTACAAAAAGTTGGTGATAAATGGAAGGAGATGGAGACCTTGATTGACGGCATACCAAGCGGGGAATACCACCATGGTGGCCGGATCAAGATTGGAGCGGATAAGAAGCTATATGCAACAACAGGTGATGCAAGAAAGCCGGAAATCGCACAGGATATTAATTCCTTAGGCGGGAAGGTTTTGCGCATGAATCTGGATGGCACCATTCCGAAAGATAATCCTTTCGGGAATTCATACGTTTATTCATACGGTCACCGCAATCCACAAGGTCTGGCGTGGGATGAATCCGGACAGTTGTATGAAAGTGAGCACGGGGACTCGGCTCACGATGAATTAAATAAGATTGATCCAGGTAAGAACTACGGCTGGCCAGAAATTGAGGGCGATGAGCAAAAACCTGATATGGTAAATCCATTGATTCATTCCGGTGAGAAAACATGGGCCCCTTCTGGAATGGCCTATTTTGACGGAAAGCTTTATTTTGCTGCCTTAAGGGGCGAATCGGTTAAAAGTTATGATGTACAGAGCGGCAAGCTGACTAATATCATTACGGGTTTTGGGCGGATACGTGATGTATCCGTAGATGGAGAATTCCTTTATTTCATAAGCAACAATACGGATGGCCGAGGAAATCCTGATGAAAAGGATGATAAGCTTTATCGTGTGCGTAAAACAGCAAAACTCACGAGTAAACGTGCGGAATTCACGAGTAAATGATCCAAACTCACGACAAGTGTTTTCTTCATCGAAGGCTGGACATTTCTAAAGAATAAGTGTATAGTTACCTAGGTAACTAATTAACAGGAGGAATACCTTTGTCCTTTCATAATGGTTTTTTTCATCATAACTTACAATTTTCAAGGTCATTTACCAAAAAGTTAAATGAACAATTGGCTAAGGTTGATCTTTTTCATTCCCAGTGGCTGATTGTATATTATCTGAATCAGTATGGCTGTTCTACGCTTGTTGAAATAAGCACTTATCTAGATGTGGAGAAGCCGACGGTAACCCGGACGGTAAACCGTTTGGAAGAACTTGATTTGATTGAACAAATCCCAGGAAAAGATAAGCGGGAACGGAGAATACAGTTAACGGAAACTGGTGTAAGGACTTTTCAAGAGGCCAAAAAAGTGGTTGATGAGTTTGAACTTCAATTAATGAGTGGTTTGGCTGAAGAGGATCGTGAGGCAACGTTACGAACTTTGATTTTCCTGAAGGAAAAATTAAAACAATAGTAAGGAAGAAGGATTGAAATGAATGACAAACCGAAATTGTGGACGAAAGACTTTCTGATTGTCTCGTCTGCGAACTTTTTTCTTTTTTTAACTTTTTATGTCTTGATGGTGACATTGACCATTTATACGATGGATAGCTTTCATGCGTCGCAAGCACAAGCAGGACTTGCCTCAAGTATCTTTGTCCTCGGGGCAGTGCTTGTCAGACCGATTGCAGGGAAAAAAATTGATAAGATCGGCCGCAGAAAGATGTTGCTTGGATCCTTGATTTTATTCCTGGCCGCATCCATTGGCTATTTCCTGGTGAATAGTTTACCCCTCTTATTGATCGATCGTCTTATTCATGGTTTTGCTTTTGGCCTTGCCACAACGGCAACTGGAACGATTGCTGCAGATATCATTCCGAATGAAAGACGCGGGGAAGGTACAGGCTACTTTGCCATGAGTACAAACTTGGCAATGGCATTCGGTCCGTTTATTGGATTGCTGATCACACAGCATTTTAGCTATTCGATCATTTTCTATGCTGCCTCTTTATTTGCCGCATTTTCTTTAGTCGCATCGCTGTTCATGAATGTACCTGAAGGGGAAAAAGGCAGAGCTCTACCACAAAAGGGATTTAAAATCAGTGATTACTTTGAAAAAAGGGCCCTGCCCATTTCCACTTTTATCGGATTTGCCGGATTTACCTATTCGAGCATCTTGTCCTATTTAACATCTTTTGCAAAGGAAATCGATTTAATGGATGCGGCGAGCTTTTTCTTTGTCGTATTTGCTGTATTCCTTTTGGCATCCCGCCCGTTTACAGGACGAATGTTCGATGTGAAGGGGGAGAATGCAGTCATTTACCCATCGCTCTTCCTATTTGCCATGGGTATGGTCATCCTCAGCCAATCCCATCATGGTATCACGCTTCTGATTGCCGGTGCCTTTATCGGAGTGGGATATGGTACGTTCCAATCAAGCTGTCAAGCGATTTCTATCAAGGAATCCCCATCAAATCGGATGGGATTAGCCACATCCACGTTTTTTACAATGTATGATTTTGGTATTGGTGTTGGCCCATTCCTATTGGGCTTCCTTATCCCATTTACCGGGTTCAAAGGGTTATTCATGGGAATGTCAATCTTTGCATTCGCCCTTATCGGGATTTATTATGTGGCACATGGAAAAAAAGCCTCGGCAAGAAAGAAAATGCATCATGAGGAACGTTTGTCTGCTTAATTTTTTTATATGTCTGTATAAAATAGGAAATTTAGGGGATGCTTTATAATGATTAATTTTCCAAAATATCCCCCTTTTCTCCGCCTGTAATCAGCAGGCGCTTTTTTTATGGCATAAACAAAGAAACCGCCATATTGGCGGTTTCTTTAAAATTTATAGGTCCATAATCGTTCTTTGCGGATCCAGTCGAGAAAATCAGCATCCTGATTTTCGAATTTCTCTTTCCAATCGATCACCATTGCTTGCGTTTGCGAACGATGGGCAGTGAATGCAGCTACCTTTTTTTCTTCTACGGCAGATATATCATGGATGATGTCGGGCTGTCCTAACTCATCGATGCAGTTATTGGAGAACGCGACACAATGAAGTTTAGGTCTCTCTTTTTCTTCGATTCTTTCCACAGCCCGAACCACAGCCCGTGCTGTTGCTTCGTGGTCTGGATGGACACTGTATCCTGGGTAAAACGTAATGATCAATGAAGGATTCAATTCATTGATAGCATCGGTAAATAATGAAGTCAGCTTTTCATCATCTTCGAATTCGATTGTCTTATCACGCAAACCGAGCATGCGTAAGTCCTGGATTCCAATCGCATTTGCTGCATCGATTAATTCCTTTTTACGAATTTTAGGGAGCGATTCTCTTGTTGCAAATGGAGGATTTCCTAAATTACGTCCCATTTCTCCTAAAGTTAAGCATAAATAGGTGACGGGAGTGCCCTCTTCTCTATGAAGGGCAAGCGTTCCAGAGACCGAGAAGGCTTCATCATCGGGATGTGGGAAAATAACTAATACATGACGTTCTTTTTCCAAGGTATATTTCTCCTTCCGTTCTACTTACAGTGAGTATGGTTATCGGTGAATGGGAGTATTCATCGGAATAATATTACATATCAAGCAAGTTGTAATCATTCAAAGGGAGTAGGGCTGAGCTGCATGGAGACAGCAAGCTTCCCGGAAAAATCAAGTCCTGCCAACAGCAACCTACCTTGTTCATCCATTTCGAAGTGGTTAACGCCTTCTGCATATACCCAGCCAATATTGAGCTTTAAGCCGATGCGGTAGGGTCCATCCCCAACTATCTTCCCGTGTTCATACTGTATTAATGCATTACGAATATAAGCACCTGCCGAAAAGAAAGCTTCATCTACATGAGTGGCATAGGCACCATTTGTCGTTTCAAGGTGAAGATATACATCTTGTCCGGCGAAAGTATCAACAGCATTTTGCACCTCTGTACGGTCTATAGGTTTCATTCTATATTTTCCTCCTTAACTGGGCGGCTAGATAAGCTTTTCCTTCTTTCTAGTTTACTAAATAAAAACAAAAAAAGCGAAAAAGGCCGCTCGATGAATTTGAGCGGCCACTAAACTTGATGTTATTTTTGGGTGTTTTCAGCAATTCCATATTTATGGTATGCACCATGGTTGACAGGTCCTACATAGTCATTCATCTTCCAAGAATGGCGAACCGCTTCGGTAATGAAGTCCTTCGAAATGTGGATAGCCTCACGAGGACTTTTCCCTTCAGCCAATTGAGCTGCAATAGCTGCTGAAGATGAACAGCCGGCACCATGTGTGTTGGTTGTTTCGATTTTCTCGGATTCAAGGATCTCAAATTCTTTTCCATCATATAGAAGGTCGATGGCTTTGTCATTCCCCAGCTTATTACCGCCTTTGATCAAGACATATTTAGCACCAAGTGCATGAATCTTTTCAGCTGCACCCTTCATATCATCGATCGTCTTGATAGGTGCTGTCCCAGCTAACTGGGCAGCCTCGAACAGGTTTGGCGTAACTACTGTTGCACGTGGAACAAGAAGTTCACGCAAAGCTACAGCTGTTTCAGGGTGCAGCACTTCATCTTCACCTTTACATACCATAACTGGATCGATTACGACTTTGTCCAGTTTCAACTCGTCTATTTTACGGGCAACAAGTTCAATGATTTCCACTGATCCAAGCATTCCCGTTTTCATGGCATCAATGCCGATTGATAAAATCGTTTCGATTTGGGCTTCCAAAACCTCAACCGGTGTAGGGAATACATTATGGGACCACCCATTCTTAGGATCCATCGTCACGATTGTCGTTAAAGCGGACATACCGTAAACGCCGAATTCTTGAAATGTCTTTAAATCTGCTTGAAGACCCGCTCCGCCGCTCGAATCCGATCCGGCAACTGTCATAGCTCTTTTCATAGTCATTATGTGACCTCCTCAGGAGAATTAGATATCGATATTATCAGCATACCAGGTAATATCCTATTTTTAGAATATACCAAAATTTCTTTTATGTAAAACTTAGTTGTCACCCTATATGAGTCCTTTAATAAGGAAATGGAAAGGCCTAGTCTGCTCCTTGGAAATATGCTTTGTCCAAACTTTTGATATATAAGCAAAGATGTGAAAGTGTCATTATTTTCAAAGTTGATTTAAAATATTTAAATATAGGGACGCTTCATTAGGGGATGCATTTATTATAGCTTTACCGTTGGGTGCGGGATTAAACCCAAAATAGGGAGGTGATTCGTTTGGAATGGACTATGTTACTTTTAGCTGGTGGGAAATCAAGTCGTATGGGAGTGAATAAAGCTCTGTTGACCATAGGCGGCGTTACGAACATTTCAAGAGTGGCAGCCGAATTGAAAAAGGTGTCAGAAAACATTCTGGTCATTACCAATACTTTTGAAGATTATCGTTTTCTGCAACTTCCGTTAATACCGGATATACATAAAGATCAAGGACCTCTTGGCGGATTGCATGCAGGGATGACCGCTGCGAAAGCGGAGCTTCAATTCCTTACGGCCTGTGATATGCCCTTTGTGAATGCGGCTGCCATAAATGATATCATTTCCTATTATGAACCTGAATTCGATGCTGTCATTCCGGAAATAAATGGCAGGATCCAGCCGCTTTTTGCTGTTTATCATAAAAGGTGTCTTCCTGTACTGACGGAGTGCTTATTAAAACGCGAGTTGAAAATGGGTCTATTTTTGGAAAAAATTTCGGTGAAAATCATGAAGGAAACCGACTTTAAGTTATATCACGAGAATCCTGAACATCTTCAACACCTTTTTTTCAATATGAATACGAGGGAAGATTATAAAGAGGCAGGGTATATTGATCAAACTGAATTATATATAAAGGATGGTAGACATGAATTATAAAATTTCAAAAGAGCCGATTGTCATCCAGGAAGTGATTGATAAAGTAGTAGAGCGGAATGCAGGTGCCGTCACGACCTTTATTGGTACAGTGAGGGAAATGACGAAAGGAAAAAAGACTCTTTTCTTAATTTACGAAGCATATGAACCGATGGCCATTAAGAAATTAGAGCAAATCGGTTCTGAAATTAAGGAGCGGTGGCCAGATTCAGAAACGGCAATCACCCATCGTGTTGGAAAACTTGAAATCACGGATATCGCAGTCGTTATTGCCGTTAGTACGCCACATCGAAATGATGCATATGAGGCAAACAGGTATGCGATTGAAAGAATAAAAGAAATTGTCCCTATATGGAAAAAGGAACATTGGGAAGATGGGGAGACATGGGTCGGAAATCAGTTGGAAACAGTTCCATATCCAAAAGGGAAACCGGAAGAGGTGGATATCAATGATTAATGTACTTTTATTTGCCCAATTGAAAGATGAGTTAGGCAAAGAGACTCTTTCTATAGAAGGAAATGGAATGAGTGTGGCCCAGCTTAAAGGCAAAATGAGGGTGGAATTTCAATTGGAAGGTCTTGAAACCGTGATGACAGCGGTCAATGAAGAATTTGCTGACGATGACACGATTCTATCTGATGGAGATACAGTGGCTTTCATTCCACCTGTCAGTGGAGGCTGAGCAAATCGGATGGGAGGGTTCATAGTGCAAGAGCGATATTCAAGACAGACTTTATTTTCCCCCATTGGTGAAGGGGGCCAATCGAGAATTTTGAAGAAGCATGTCTTACTTCTAGGGGCGGGGGCATTGGGGTCTGCTAACGCAGAGGCCCTTACTCGTGCGGGAGTAGGGAAGCTTACCATTGTCGACAGGGATTATGTCGAAACCAGTAATTTACAGCGTCAACAAATGTATACGGAACGGGATGTCGAGGAGAAACTGCCAAAAGCAGAAGCGGCAAAGCGCCATCTATTTGATATCAATCATGAAGTCGAAGTCAATGCCATCATTATGGACGCAACCGCCCAGAACCTTGAACAGCTGCTTGGTGATGTTGATTTGATATTGGATGCGACCGATAATTTTGAGACACGGATGATTATTAACGATCTGTCACAAAAGTTACTGATACCATGGATTTATGGGGCATGTGTGGGGAGTGTGGGCATGACTTTGACCATCCTTCCAGGACAGACGCCATGTTTGCACTGTTTACTTAAAGCTATCCCCATTCAAGGAATGACCTGTGACACAGGAGGAATCATATCACCAGCTGTAACGATGGTAGTGGCACACCAAACTGCTGAAGCTTTGAAAATCCTCGTTGAAGATTGGGAATCGGTTCGACCTGCACTTGTTACTTTTGATCTGTGGAGGAATCAATACCAAACCGTAAAATTAACAAAAGCGAGAAAGAAAGATTGTCTCTCTTGCGGAGATCAGAGGACATATCCCTTTTTAACTATGGAAAACGCAACGAAAACTGCGGTTCTTTGCGGTAGGGATACTGTACAGGTCAGACCGCCAAAACCTTTGAAACTGCAACTCGAGAAATTAGCCAAAGATCTGAACGGCAGTGGTTATTTGGTGCAATTCAATCCATTTCTTCTCTCTTGTGAAAAAGATGGGAAACGTATTGTCATTTTCGAGGATGGCCGGGCGTTGATTCACGGAACGAAGGATATGGTCCATGCAAAGGCCACATACCAAAGTATCCTGGGATAATGAATATAAAAAGCGAGGCTGCCGGTAGGGTGCCTCGCTTTTTATGAATCATATAGGGTAGTGGTTATCGGGTATTAGTGTGTAACACCGTCTTTATTATCTTGTTTGGAAGCAACGATGACGACTTTGCCTTCGTCAAGCACTTCCTCGTAACGTTCTGCTTCCATATCGCTAAGACCAAGGTTACTCATTCGATTACGAAGTTCGTCTCCACGTGATTTAAAGAGATTTCCAACGGTATCAAGAAAGCCTTGTTCCTTCATGCCTACATCTTCTGTATTTGTATTCTCGGTAAGGTGCTTCGAACGGGTTTTATCATGGGCAAACAAATATACATCGTCCTTCGTATATCCTGATGTAGTTAATTCATCGATTTTTTCCTTTGCTTGTAAACCGTTTTCTACTACATGTACTTGATACATATAAACTCCTCCTTGAATTTCAGTGTAAGATTCTCTTGGATATGGGTAAATGGAATCTTGCTTTATCATAGTTGTTGATTGGTTATAGTAGTATATAACCTTAATTGGGCATGTATAAACATTTTATATCGAAATATATTTAATAAGTGGTGAAGCGGAACACCTTTTGTATGCGGTAGGTCAAGTATTTGAAGACAGGTAGTTTCTTTTGATATTCACTGTAATCTACCGTGTATGTTCCATTTTGATTTGTCCAAAGTCTTTGAAAATAGTTATCGACATCATAAGAAACGTCCGCATCATTTGGAGCGTGGATTTCAACATTTGCTTCAAGATTGTAGTCATCCAGATTGCGTGAGGTATAATTAGCCGATCCTCCAAGAATAATCGTTTCATTAGCCTTTTGGATCATCATCAACTTTGTATGGAACTGTTCTTTCTCTGTTTTGTACCAGCGGATCGAAATGTTTTCATCCCCCAGTTTTTCGAATTCAGCGGCAACTGGAAGATTAGGAAGACCGATTTTCTCACTTCCGAAAGCGTTTTGATTCGGATCCAATATCATTTGAATCTTCACACCCCGTATAGCTGCATCGGTTAATGCCTCGACAACATCGCGATCGGCAATGTAGAACATGGCAAGATGGATCTTGTCGCCTTTTTGTGCATCCTTTATTGCCTTAAGGACATGTTTATTGATTTTTCCTTCCGTTAGCAATTGTACCGATATTGGTCCTTTATCTGCAGATATCCCTTTTAATTCAGGAAATGACTTTGGGCCACCCGAAAATTTCGAAGTGGCTTCTTCTGCTTTAACAAAGTCGCCGATGATATTCCCATCCATCTGAAATGCAATATTAGAATGGAATCCACTCGCGTCATGAGGATTGGCTGATGAAATGATGGCCGTTTTTTCGGTAGCGACCACTTTTCTGTGATTGGCTTTAATGTTCATCAGTCTTAGATAAGAACGTAAGGTGACCTTTGGTGCGCTTCTAGCCATTGGATTCACAATCCATCCTTTCCCGCTTTCACCGAACCATTGGAAAAAGGTCCGATATACACCTGAATAGAGAGGATTCGGATCCCGAAGCCGGTCTAAGTTGGTAACGATGACCTCAATGCCATTTTTCTTCATCGTTTCCAATGCTTCTAACTGGTAGGCATTATAGGAAGTATTCACTTCATCAGTAATGAATATAACCTGGAGGTCAGGTTTCTTTTTCTTCTGTTCAACCAGTTTATCCTTCAGATTCTCGGTTAACTTTGGAAAGTTTATCTTTTCATCATAAAAAGCATTAAACAAAAACATATCGATTACGACAAAAGAATCTGCGTCTTCTATGGCTTGATATATGGTTTGGAAAATTCGCTGCTCATGTTGCAGATTCCCTTGCTCATCGTGATAGGAAAGGTCATAAATGAAATCAATATCCTCGACATGATGAACCTTCCCTTCATAAGAAATGCCATCAGGGAGAGGCTTGTAGCTGTTATAGTTGATTACGGCTGTAATGACGATCACAATGCTGACAAGCAGATAAAATCGTTTTCTTTTGTACCATTTTTTCATAGGGAATCCTCCAACATGAATAAATTGATTGCTAACTATCTAATTTCCCACTTTAGGGGTATATAGAAACATAAATCGTAATCTATGGAAAAAGGTAAGGCGATTAAGTTTGATATAATATAGTTTCAAAAAGTGGAAAGGGGCTGTGGCAAATGGAAAATCAATTATTAACAAATGATTGGTGGCCTCTATT